>NZ_JAQYWW010000905.1:0-343 GCF_036322525.1 Streptomyces sp. BE20
CGTCCCCGACCGATCACCGAGGGAGGCGGCGATGGACGCCGAGGACGAGCCGCTGGCCGAGTGGTACGCTCGGCGTGCACGCCGCCGACGGGCCCCCGGGTCGCGCGACGCGATCACGCTGGCACCCGGGCCTCGGCGCGGGGCGCACCTGGTACGGGACGTACCGAGACGGGTCGTCGAGTGGGACGGCTTCGCCTGGCAGCCGGTCGCGGTGGCGGAGAGCTACGCCGAGGCGTACCCGCTGATCGACCGGCCCGACGAGGCGGCCGGGCCGGCCACCGTCTTCCCTCAGGCGGACACCCCCGTACCGCTGCTGCGCAAGGGAACCGGGCGCCACCGGAAG
>NZ_JAQYWW010000906.1:0-808 GCF_036322525.1 Streptomyces sp. BE20
CCCCCGGATCCATCGCACGATCCGGGCCATCGCCTGCGGGCGCTGAGCGGCCGCAGGGCCGGGACGATGGTTGTCCTGGCCGGGTGCGGACGTCATGATCGCGGGTCGGCTGAGGAGACGGTTGTCGAGAAGACCTGGCGGGGGATGTTGGAGAGACATCCCACGGCGCGACGGGGAGAGCCTGCGGTCATAGTGGCCGCTTACGCCGAACCGCGATTGCGGGCCCTCTTCCCGTTTCCGAGTCACGGGGCGCTCACCTTCCACCGGAACACGCGGTTCCCCTGGAGTAACGACCGGCCGTTCATCGTGGGCGACGCGCAATCGTGCATCGTGTACGCGCCGCTGGGTGTGCCGGAGCGTGTCCTGGGGGAGTCACTCACACCGCGTGAGGCGGCCGCGTTGGTAGTGGCCCACCTCCCGTCTGACTGCGGTCCGGCCTTCGACGGACCGTGGCCCCCGCAGGAGAGTGCTGCCGACTGAACCAGCAGCAGCTGCCGCGCCGGTCAAGCCTCGCCGAGACCGCTCGAAGTTCGTCGAGACGGGTGTGCACCGGGTCCTGTTCCGGTGGGGAGGCCACGTCGAAGGCCTACGGCGCCGACGTGGCGACGCTGCCGGAGTAGAGCTGGGCGCCTCGCGGGCCCTCGCCCGCCATCACGGCCGGCGCGAGCACGTGAGCGACATGGTCCAAGCCGTCGCCGGACTCCTCTCCCACCACCAGGTCGCCGCCTTGGGAACACCGCACATGTGAACCCGGCAGCGAATCCGCGGGCCTCGACGCGCCACCGCCAACGATGCATGCACTCGTTTA
>NZ_JAQYWW010000907.1:0-314 GCF_036322525.1 Streptomyces sp. BE20
CCCTGATCGTGGTCCTCGCGCTCTTCGGGGTTCTCAACGACAACTTCCTCAGCCTCGGCAACATGCAGGTCATCGCCGAAGCCGCCACCATCACCGGCCTCCTCGCCATCGTCCAGACCGTCGTCATCATCTGCGGCGGCGGACCCTCCGGACTCGCCCACGCCCACGCCGGCGACCAGCCCCTCCGCTCCGGCCCCGACACCCTCGACGGCCGCACCCAGCGCACCGGCCACCCCGGCGACGCCATCCGCGCCGGCCTCGGCTTCGCCCCCGAGGAACGCAAGGCCCAGGCCCTGTTCCTCCACCGCTCCATC
>NZ_JAQYWW010000908.1:0-364 GCF_036322525.1 Streptomyces sp. BE20
CCCCCCCCCCCCCCCCCCACCCCCCCCCCCCCCCCCCCAAAACCCAACCCACCCGCCCCCCCCAAACAAACAAAAACCACACAAACACCACCCCCCACCACACCAAACCCCCCAACAAAAACACAACCCCCCCCACAGCCGCTCGTGCTCCGGCGCCCCCCGAGCACTCCCCTGCCTTGCCCACCCGCCCCCGCCCCGACGCTCTACCGATCTCCCGGCGCGCGCCCCCCGCTGCGCGAGCCCCTCCCCGACGGGCCGGTCGTGCAAGCCCATGGCGCCCACGCCCCGCGGCTCCCCGCGAACGCGGCCATCGACCCCGCCGTGGGCGTGCTCGGAGCGCTGCTGCCGGGGCGGGCGGGGCGGC
>NZ_JAQYWW010000909.1:0-311 GCF_036322525.1 Streptomyces sp. BE20
CCCCCCCCCCCCCCCCCCCCCCCCCCCCCCCTGTGGTTTTTTTCTTCCCGCGCCCCCCCGCGATTTTCCCGAGGCCTGCCCTATCTGCCCCCCCCCGGCCGGGGCCCCCCCCCCCCCCCCCCGCCCCCCCCCCCCCCCCCCCCCCCCCCCCCCGGTTTTTCCTCGTCCAGGACGTAGGCCGGGGTGCCGAACTCGGCCGCGATCCGGTTGACGTCGAGCGCAACATCTCTCTTCAGAACGCCCGTGACATTGGGAAAGCTCTGATGCCGGACAGTGCGTTATACGGGGGGCTGGGGGGGGGGGGGGGCGGG
>NZ_JAQYWW010000910.1:0-359 GCF_036322525.1 Streptomyces sp. BE20
CCCCCCCCCCCCCCCCCCCCCACCCCCCCCCCCCCCCTATTATATTGATACGGCCACCACCGAGATCTACACTGCATTGCACACTCTTTCCCTCCACGCCGCTCTTACGATCTCCTGCTCGCGCAGATGCTGGCGCGCGGCGTCTACCTCTAGGACTGTGTTGCACGGCTGTCAGCCGCCGTCGAGTTCTGATGGGGGGCGTACAGCCACTAGTGGTTGGTCCGGTTCCGCTCGTTGGGGTGGTGCTGCCCGGTGGCGTCGCGGACTTCGCTGTAACACGCCACTCTTCAGCCCGAAACATGTTTAAAGACGACCGGCTGGTGAAGGACGCCCGGCACTGGGCGGCTGTGGGGGGCGGG
>NZ_JAQYWW010000911.1:0-68254 GCF_036322525.1 Streptomyces sp. BE20
CCCCGACACCGGCCTCGACGTCTACCACGGCCCCAACAAGGACCTCGGCGTCGTCACCGCCGACCGCGCCGACGTCAACGGCGTCAACACCAAGTGGGTCGGCGACCGCGCCGCCGGCAACGGCTGGATCGACTTCCCCCAGGCCGGAACCACCGTCCACAAGAACGGCACCGAGAACCTCGGCACCGTCACCGCGGACAAGGCCGACCTCAACGGCCTCAACACCACATGGGTCGGCGACCGCGACCACGGCAACGGCTGGATCGACTTCCCCCAGGCCGGCGTCAACGTCCGCAAGGACGGCACCCAGGACTGGGGCACCGTGGCCGCCGACAAGGCCGACCTGAACGGTGTCAACACCAAGTGGGTCCAGGGCCGTGACACCTCCGACGGGTGGATCGAGTTCCCCAAGTCCGGCGTCCGCGTCTACCGTGACGGCGGGCACGACCTCGGCGCCGTCGTCGCCGACAAGGCCGACGTCAACCAGCTGCGCGCCGGCGAAGGCCACGTGAAGGGCCTCCTCACCGTCGGCGGGGGGATGAAACTCAGTCACGACGGCGAACGGCTGTTCGTCACCATGCCGGACCGGATCCTGTTCCTCGGGATCAACGAGTTCAAGAAGTGGGTGACCTTCGATCGGGGCCTCGGTGTCGCCTTCGGCAAGGCGAACTTCTCGCTGACCAAGGACTACGGCCTGCTGACCCGCGGATGCGACGTCCAGATCCAGCAGGGGAAGCTCTCCATCTCCACCGGCAACCCGCCCCACGTCAGGGAGCTCTAGGGTCTCCGGCGCGCGTGCCGGTCGCAGTGCCTCGCCGAGGACTGCGACCGGCACTCCGCCCCGTCACGGCCGGTCGGCCGGGTCGGACGTTGGGTCGCCCCGCACCGCCCGACCCCTGATCAGCCCTTCGGCTTGTTCAGACGGGACTTGAGCATCAGCGCGCGGGAGAACTGGTCGGCGGCGGTCGTCGTCCGCTTCGGGAAGTTGGCTTTCATCAGCTTGTCGTAGGCGTCCGGCCGGAACTCCGCCGTGAGCAGCCAGCCGCTGCGGACGTAGCTCGTCGGCGCGCTGTTCCCGGTGCCGTCGGTGCCGTCCACACGCCCGGCGTAGTGGCCCGAGCCGGTGCTCATCGCGTCCACGAAGGTGTTCGCCAGCGGCGCCAACTGCTGGGCGGTGATGCCGTACCGGCCGGACAGATAGGCACGGTAGAGGCCCGCGCAGTCCAGGCTGCCGTGGTTGTTGTCCTCCTTGTCCCGGGTCTGCGCCGCGTACACCCAGTCGTAGGCGGTCTTCCCGGCGGGATCCCGGTAGCTGCGGGCCTCCGCGAAGAACCAGTCCACGCTGGCCTGCACCAGCCGGTCGTACCGGGCGACCCGCTTCGCGTCGTCGCCCAGCAACTGGTGGGCGACCGCCAGGTTCTGGAAGGCGTAGTCGAACATCATCTGCTGGTTCCACGGCACCGGCTTGCCGCCCTTGTACGGCGAGTCCGCGGCGAAGTACTGGCGGTCGCCCTTCGAGACGTCCAGCAGCCGGCCCAGGATGTGGCGGTCCACGGCGGTGTCGGCCTCCTTGACGAACCGCTTCGCCCGGTCGAGGTAGGTGGCACCGTAACCGTGCGGGTCGTGGTCGGGCACCTTCGTCTGCCAGAGGGCGGGCGTCCGCAGGACGAGCTGCGCGCAGTAGGCCAGGTGGCCGACCGGATCGCCCTGCTCGCCGCCGGTACCGACGGGCGCGGCCGACACGTCGTTGGGCCAGGCCGGATCGACCTTGCCGGTCCAGAGCACGTGCTGCCCGACCGGCTTCGCCGCCAGGTCGTTGCGCTCGGAGAGGACGGCATCGCAGAAGACGATCATCCGGTCGAGGACCGCCCGGTCCGCGGACACCTCGTACACCAGGCCCATCGCCTTGGTGTCCTCGCCGCTGTGTCCCTGGGCCCACTGGTTGCGGATGTTGTTCGGGGCGGGAGTGAGCGTCAGGGCGTAGGAGCGGAAGGACTCGATCTCCGCCTTCGTGACCGGACCGTCCAGACTGCTGAACGTCAGCACCGGGCGCGCGGCACCGGACGGCCGTTCCGCGGCGGACGAGGTCGGCGCGGGAGCGAGGGCGAGGATCACGGCACCCGTGGCGACGAGCGTCGTGCACCCGATCACCAGCCTCCGGACGGGGATCCGGACGGGATTTCGCTGGGCCATGGCAGTCTCCTGGGCGGGGCGTCGGGGCGTCGGGCTTCGGGGCGTAGCGGGGCGGTCCTCCGGGGGGACCGCCGCACGCATCCTGTCGCCCGCCGACCCGGCCGGGTTGCCGATCCGGCCCCACCGGCGGGAGGTCCGCCCGAACGGGCAGCGGCGGGACCGCGTAGGGGTGGGGCCGGTGCGCGGCAGGGCACCGGCGGGCGCTCGCCGCCGGCGTCGGCCCGGTCCGGGCGCGCGCGGGAAGTCGGCCCGTCCGACGTCCCGCGCGGGACGGGCGGGGGCCGGACCGAGGGTCGGGGCCGAGGTCAGGGGCTGGGCGGGCTGTCGGTCTGCCGGAGGGCGACGACGGCCTCGGTGGTACGGCAGAGGGAGTCCACGGCGCGGCGCAGGGAGCGCCAGGAGACGAGGCCGACGAGGATCCCCACCACGGCCGAGGGCCACCACCAGAGGCCGACGACGGCGAAGGCGACGCCCCACACCAGGCCCTCGCAGGCCGCGTCGTAGGAGTCGCGGACCGCGCTCAGCGCCTCGCGGGAAGCGTCGGACGCACCGAGGAGCAGGCCCGTCCACGCCTCGGCGACGTCCGCGCCGGTCGTCGCCCTGATGCGCTCCTCCGCCGCGCGCAGCCGGTCACCCGACCAGGTGGGGCCGGTGGGAGCGGTCGGGCTCGCCCGGGCCCGGAGCGCGTCGAGCCGGGCGGCGCGCAGTTCGCGGCCCGCCGCGCGGGCCCGGACGGCCTGCCGGGCGATCTCCGCAGGCGGCGCCCAGCGGCGTGCCCGACGGCGGGTCAGCCGCTCCCCCAACGGCGTCAGCCACCAGGGCCAGGCCCCCGCCGCCAGCGCGCCCACCGCCCCGGCGGCGAAGGGCAGCAGGAACGCGGCGGCCACCGCGGCCACCGCGAGGAGGGCGAGCACCGCCGCGGTGTCGGACGCGAGTCCGCCGTCGAACCGCAGCACACCGGCGACCGCCTCCCGGGCGAGGCCGCGGTCGGCCCAGTGCCGGTGCCCGAGCCGGCCCCCGACGGCGGCGACGACGACCAGGAGGACGGCGGGCAGCAGGCGGCGCAGGAACCATCCGTCGGGGATGCGTTTCTGGAGTTCGAGGAGCAGGCCCATGCGCGTCTCAGTCCACTCGGCGCAGCGGTCCGCCGCTCAGCGCGCAGACCCGGGCGTCCGGCGGGGCGTTGTCCGGCCCGACGGCGTCCGGCGGGGCGTCGTCCGGCAGGTCGACCCGGGCGCAGCGGCCTGTGGGGCAGATCCAGCCGACCGACCGCGGCGTGGGCCCACCCGGCCAGTCGCCGACGCCCATCGTGGTGCGCAGGCCGATCCCGCCGGGGATTCCGGCGTCCTCGGCGGCCTCGTGGAGGGCCCGGACGGCGTCGTGCCACGCGCCGGTGGCCGGGTCGCCGTCGCGGACGAGGGCGAAGGGCCCGTCCCAACGGGTCGCTCCGACGAGATCGCGCAACGCCCCGGCGTTGCGGCAGAGGTACTCGACGGCGTCCTCGAAGGCCCGCCGCTCCTTGCCCCCGGCTCCCACGGTCCCCCCTTACGGTTCCCCCTCGATACACTCCTCGCCACGATACGTCAGGTTACGCTGAATACGTGACTGACCTTCACCAACGGTTTACGGCAAGGCTGTTGAGGTACAGGGACACGGACGACGCACTACCGCTCCGGGCTCCGGAGGTGACGGACGAGGCGTACGCGCTCCTGCGCGAGGCGACGACATGGCCCGAGAGTCCCGTCGATCTCGACAGGGTCTTCGCCGTCTTCCGGACGTTCTGGTTCCGGCACGAGGGGCCGGACGACCCGGAGGCCGCCGTCAACGTTCTCTTCATCGGCGCCACCTCCGGCTTCCTGCAATCCCGCACCCCCGGGGACATCCGGTTCCCGGCCGCGCTGGGCGAGTCCTTCGACCCCGCCGACCCGCTCCACGACGCGCGCTTCGCCCAACTCGCGGGCGCCGCCCACGGCGAGCTGATCGAAGCCCCGGATGTCGCCGAACCCGACCGACTGGCAGCGCTGGGCCGCGCGCTCGCCTGGTCCGCGTTCGCCCGGAGCCTGCTGCCGGAGGGGCCCGACGGGGACGTCGGATTGACCATGCAGGCCCTCGTACTGGAGCTGGCCCGGTTCCGGCTCACCGCCGATCCGGGCGCGCTGGCCGTCGCCGGGCGGCACGGCCGGGTGGCGACCGAGGCACTGTCCTCCGTCACCCCCGGCGACCTGGACGCGGCCGGCACCGGCATGGCCGCGCTCGCCCTCGGAACCGTCCTGGATGCGGCGCGAATGCTCGGGGACCCGCCGCTCGCGGAGGTCGACCGTCTGGTCGCGGCGGCTCCGGCCGGCACCCTGCCCCCGGAAGCCCTGGAGGCCCTGCGGACGGTGCGCGAGCTCCAGGCCGATTCGACCTCCTGGCCGGGGCAGTTCGAGCTGCGGATCGGACTCGTCCTCACCGAGGCGGGCACCCGGGAGCACGACGCCTGCCGGATCGCCTGCGCCGTACACCGGCTGCACTCGGCCCTCGCCGCCACACCCGCCGAGCACCCGGCGCATCCCGTCGTCACCGCCGCCCTGAGCGTGGCTCAGCAGGCGTTCCTCCGGGAGCGAGGTGACGGCACCGCCCCCGAACAGCTCGACCCGGGCGCGGCAGGGGAGCTCGTGAACCAGCTCCGGGAGCTGTACGACCACCAGGGCGCGCCCCCCGACATCGAGCTGGAACTCCTCGCCGTCGCGGACTCGATGAGCACGGGCACGAGGGTCCCCGACGAGCAGATCACCCGGTTCCGCGCCGCACTGGCCGCGGTCCCCCCGGAGGAGCCGCGCCGTTACGCCTACGTTGCCGTCCTGGCCGCCCTCACCGGGCTCGGGGCCGACGAATCGCGGGCGGTCGACCCGGCCGGGGCCGCCCGGGCGGATGCCGACGTGAGAACGCTGACCGAGGAGGTCGCCCGCACGTCACCGGCGGGCTCGTCGATCTGCGATCCACTGCTCGCGTGCCACTACGCGCCGGCCCTGGCCCTCGCCGTGATCGCCGCCCTCCCCTCGGAACCGGCCGACGGCCTCGACGACCCGCAGCTCGCCCGGCCGAGGTCCCTGCCGACCCGGTTCGCTGCTCTGCGGCTCGACCTCCTCGACCCCGGCGACACGGACGGCCTCGACCACGCGATCGCGGAGTTGCGCGCGATCATGGCCGAACTCACCGAGAACGAGAGCCTCCAGAGGGCCCACGTGGCCGCGACCCTCGGTACCACCCTGATGGTCCGGGCCAACACCTCCCAGGACCTCGGTGTCATCGACGAGATCATCCAGCTGCTCCGCTACGCCCGCACCCGTGCCCCTGCGGACTCCGAGGCCACCGACGAGCTCCTCGCCTACGCCCTCACGGCCGTCTCTGCCTTTCGCATCGATCCGGAGGCCGCTCGCGAGGCAGCCGCGGTCATCGCCGAAGCAGCGATCCGCCCCAGGGACCCGCGCAGGGCCACCGGCCTCGCCCAGGCGTTCGTGTCGGCCAACACCGAATACGCCACGGCCGTACAGAACTACCTGCTCGGTCACGAGCCGGACCAGCTGGCCCTGGCCCGCCGGGCGGCGCTGCGGATCAAGGAACTCGGCGCCGAAACGAGCTCGGCCAGGTGGACCGCGCAGCTGCGGCTCGACGCGGTCGGCGATGACTGCCTCAACCTGATCGACCTCCTCGGCCCGGGGGGTCGTCCGAAGGCCGTCCTCACCGACGAGCTGGTCGACCGGTGTCGGACGACGTTCGCCGCGTTCGTCCCCGGTCACCGCCGACGGCTGACGTCCGCGATGACGCTCGTCACCGTCCTCACCCAACGGGTCTGGGCGAACGGGAGCAGCGACCCCGGTCAGAATCGGCGTTTCATCGACGAGATCGAGCGGGTCATCGCCACCGTCGCGCCGGAGGCCCCCGAGGGGTGGGCCGACCTCCTGCGGATCCCCGTCTCCATGGCCGTCGGAACCCTGCGGTTCCCACCAGCGGTGGACTCGACAGGGCCGGCACCCGAGAGCTCGAACCGGCTGGAAGCCGTGGACCGTCTGCTGTTCGAGGGCCTGGTCGCCATCAACCCGCGGATTCCCGGCGGCTTCACGCCCTCCGTGGCGACCAGGGCGCACATCGAGATCTGGGGCGCGCAGGATGCCCTGCGGGCGTCGAGGTCTGGCATCCCCAGGGCCCTTGCGCACGTCGAGGTGGCCGTCGACCTGCTGGCGCAGGTCACCGACCGGGGCAGCTCACAGCCCGCGGCCGAGCACGGGCTGTCCTCGTTCGACGGGGACCTCCGGGGCATCGTCGAGCTGATCCTGTCGGTGGCTGCCGGCCGGGACACCGGCGCCCGCCGGACGGTGTCCGTGGTCGACGGGCCCGACGTCGAGCGGGCTGTCGAGCTGCTGGAGCGCGGGCGCGGGCTGCTGCTGTCGCGGCGGATCGAGGCGCGCGCCGACCTCGGTGACCTGCGGGCCGCCCACCCGGGGCCGGCGGGCGAGTTCGAGCGGCTCACCGGCCTGCTGGCCGATCTGACCACGACCGGGCCGGAGGCCGGGCCGGCCCCCCGTCCGGCCGACGCCGGGCCTCGCCGGGCCCCCGACGTCGTGCCCGAGCGGGACCGGCTCGACGGGCTCCACGCCTCGCGGGACCTCGACGAGCTGATCGGGCACATCCGTACCCTGCCCGGATTCGACGCCTTCCTCCGGCCGCTCACCGGCGACCGGTTGCGCGAGCTGGCCGTCGACGGGCCCGTCGTCCTCCTCCTCCAGGGCCCGCACTACCTTCACGCCCTCGTGGTGACCGGCCGGACGATCGCCGCGCTGCCCCTCGCGCCGCCGACCGACGAGCTCACCGACACGGCCCACCGGCTGCGCGAAGCCGTCGGCGCCGTCAGCCTCCGGGGCTCCGCCCGGCCCTCCCCGGCCGACCTCGTCGGCGCCGGGGCCACCACGCGTCGCACCCTGTCCTGGACCTGGCACAAGATCGTCCGCCCCGTCCTCGCCCATCTGGGGGCCGACGGACCCGTGCCCGACTCCGGGGCGTGGCCCCGGATCTGGTGGATCCCCACCGGGGCCTTCCACGCCCTGCCGCTGCACGCCGCCCAGTGCACCCTGCCCGACTGCGACGAGCCCGGCTGCGGCGCCGCGCTCGACACCGTCGTCTCCTCCTACGTCCCCGGGTTCCAGACCCTGGCGTACGCCCGCTCCCGGGCCGCCCACCGCGAGGGCGGCGGCCCGGCCGCCGGAGGGACCGCCGCCCTGCTGGTCGCCGCCCCCGAGAACGAGATGCCCGGCGTCGCGGAGGCGGCCCGCTACGCCGCCGGCCTGCTCCGGGCGCCCGCGCCGCTGGTCGGCACCGCGGCGACCCGCGAGGCCGTCCTCGGCGCGCTCGGCGGCACCCAGTGGGTGCACTTCGGCTGCCACGCGGCCACCGACCCGGCCGAACCGTCCGGCGCCCGGCTCCACCTGCCCAGCGGCGAGCAGCTCTCCGTCCTGGAGATCTGCCGGGCCCGGCCGCACGCCGCCAGGCTCGCCTTCCTCACGGCGTGCGGCACGGCGCGCACCTCGGAGCGGCTCAGCGACGAAGCCATCCACATCACGAGTGCCTTCCTGCTCGCCGGCTTCCCCGCCGCGGTCGGCACGCTCTGGGAGATCGACAGCGCGCACGCGGACCACGTCACCCGCGACTTCTACCGCCGAGTGACGGCCGACGACACCCCGGGGAGCGCCCTCGCCCTGCACCACACCGTCCGCGAACTCCGCCGCCGGATACCCGACCGCCCCCACATCTGGGCCGCCTACGTCCACGCGGGTGCCTGAGGGCGGGCCGGGCAGTCCCGGTCAGGTGGTCGGGAGGCCGGGGAGCCCGGGGGTGAAGCCGTCGAGGGCGTGCGGGCAGGGGCAGGTGCGGGTGGCGGGGAGGGCCTCCAGGGCGGTGAAGAGGACCGTGCGCAGCCGGTCCACGTTTCGGGCGAAGACCTTCAGCACCTCGGCGTGGGTCACGCCCTCGCCGCTCTCCACGCCCGCGTCCAGGTCGGTGACCAGGTTCAGGGAGGTGTAGCAGAGGGCGAGTTCGCGGGCGAGGACGGCCTCCGGGTGGCCGGTCATGCCGACGACCGACCAGCCGTTCGCGGTGAACCAGCGGGACTCGGCGCGGGTGGAGAAGCGCGGGCCCCCGATCACCACGAGGGTGCCGCCGTCGACCGGTTCCCAGGTGGCGGCCCGGGCCGCCGCCAGGACGGCGCCGCGGCCGGCCGGGCAGTAGGGATCGGCCATCGGCGCGTGCACGACGCCCGGGACGGAGCCGTCGGGGAGCGGGACACCGTCGTAGAAGGTCTGCTCCCGGCCGGAGGTGCGGTCGACGAACTGGTCGGGCACGAGCAGGGTGCCCGGCCCGTACGCGGGGCGCAGCCCGCCGACCGCGCAGGGGCCGAGCACCTGGCGGACCCCGAGGGAGTGCAGGGCCCAGAGGTTGGCGCGGTAGTTGATCCGGTGCGGCGGGACGGCGTGCCCGCGCCCGTGCCGGGGCAGGAACGCGACCCGTCGGCCGCCCACCTCGCCGACGAACAGCGAGTCGCTGGGCGGCCCGTACGGGGTGTCGACGGTGACTTCGGTGACGTCGTCGAGCAGCGCGTACAGGCCGGAGCCGCCGATCACGCCGAGTTCCGCGCGCGGGGCCGGATCGGGTGCGGGCCGGGTGGTCGTCACGTGGTCACCTCTCGGGGGCGGTCGGGGTTGCACCGGCCACCCTAGGAGGGCGCGACGGACGAGGGGTACCCGGCGGCGGTCCGGCCGCGTCGGGCGGGCCCGGCCGGGTCCGGTGGCGGGCCGCGTCGTCAGCGGGGCGGTCCGCCGGCGGTCAGCTCGGCCACCGCGTAGGGGCGGTGACCGAGCATCGGGACGCGCAGGACGGCGGCGGCGATCCGCTGCACGGGGCCGATCCGTTCCATGACCGGGTGCTCGGCGACGGCCTTCCAGCCGGGTGCGGCGGCGGCGAGCCCGGCGGCGCCGCGCGCGCCGGAGCGGAACCGGGCCCCGGTGGCGCGGGAGATCGGATGGAGGCCGCTGCGGGCCACCCAGGGGTGGAAGAAGTCGGCCAGCAGGCCGGTGCCGGGTCCGAGTTGCCGGTGGACGTCGGTCAGGAAGCGGGACACCTCGGTGTCGGTGAGGTACATCAGCACGCCCTCGGCGACCACCAGGGCCGGGCCGTCCTCCCCCACCAGCGCCTCGACCCACTCCGGGTCCGTGACGGAGGCGGCGTGCAGCCGTACGGCGCTGTCGGGCAGGAGCCGTTGCCGCAGTTCGGCGACCTCGGGCACGTCGACCCCGATCCACCGGACGCCCTCGGGTACGGCGTCCCCGAGGCGGGTGTCCCGGGTGCAGAGGCCGATGCCGACCGACACGACCGCGCCGTCGGGGTGGAGCCGGGCGAACCGCCGCACCAGGGCGTCGAAGACGATCGCCCGGTGGATCGCGCCGACGGCGTTGGACCGGTCGGTCAGCACCTCCTCGGCCCGGAACCCGGTCAGTTCGAGCACGGCCGCCGCGAGCGGGTCCCGGAAGTCCGTGCCGGGGAGCAGCCGGTCGGCGTGGGCGCGGCCGTAGAGGGGGGTGAGCAGCGTACTGGCCACGCCCGAGAGGCCGTGCACCGGGAAGTCATCCGACATGAAGGTTAGCCTTACCTAAGTTCGATGTCCGGTCAAGGCTCGACCGTCCGCCGGCGAACCGACAACTCCCGTGGACGTGAAGCGAGAAGGACGGACAGGTCGAGGGAGCCGCGGTGGTCGGGCCCTACGCTGAGAGCGACTGGAGCGAAACGAGAGGTGGCCGGTGACCGGGAGCGGTGAGCGGGCGTGACGGCGGGCGCGGGGTTCGGCAGGCTGGTGCCGGTCGCGGACGGGCCGGGCGGGTTGCGGGTCTGGGGAGTGACGGAGCCGCCCCGGTGCGCGCGGGGCGGGGAGCCGGTCGAGGTCAACGTGCTGCTGGAGGCAGGCGAGGAGCCGGGGCAGGTGGATCGGACGCTTCTCGGCGAGGTGGTCGCGGAGGTGGACCGCTTCGTCGGGGCGGCGCTCGGGTTCGTCCAGCGGGTGATGGCCTCGGACCCGGGGTCGCTCGGGCTTTCGGCGGAGGAGGCGGGGCACTACCTCGCGGCGCCGGCCGCGGAGCTTCCGCTGGGCGCCCCGCAGGTCGACTTCTTCGTGGACGGGTGGCAGCTGCGGTTCACCGAAGGGAGCCTGCCGGTCTGCGACCCGTACGGCCTGGCCGTGGTGTTCGACGGGCGGCGGCCGGTGCGGGTGGAGGACCTGAGCGACGCCGAACCGGTCGAGGAGTAGGACTTCTCCGGCCGACCGGCCGGCCTGTCGCCGCCGTGGTCGCCGCCGTGGTCGGCGCCGTGGCGGCGGGCAGGACGTAGCGAAGCGAAGCGGCCCGGTCAACAGAGTGCGTCCCAGTCGTGGAGCGCCCGCAGCCCCGCCGCGCGTTCCGCGTGCGTGGCGGAGTCCGGGGCCGGGGTGAGGAGGTAGTCGGCGACGGGGGTGAGCAGGAGCGGGCCGTCGGGCACGGGGGCCAGAAGAGCCTCGTCCCAGTCGTGGCGGATGACCGTACGGCGCAGCAGGGTGCCGTGGCGGGCGGCGGGGCGCAGGGCGGCGGCGGCCTCGGTGCGGCGGCGGTTCTCGGGAGCGAGTTCGGCTTCGAGGGTGGCGCGGACCAGGGCCAGCGGGCCGAGCGGGAGGTACGTGGCGGCGAGGTCGAGGAGGGCCGCGGCCTCGGGGGCGAGCCGGTAGGCGGCGACGACGGCGGCGGTCTCGGCGGGTTCGAAGGGTTGCCGGTCGAGGGCCGCGACGTCGAGGACGTCGGCCGGGAGGAAGGGGCGGCGGAGGCCCTCCTCGGCGAGGGCGATGAGGCATTCGACGTGGTCGTCGGCGACCAGGTAGGGGCGGACGGGGACGCCCGCGCCGTCCCCGTCGAGGGCCGCGGTGGTGACGCGGACGCGGTACCACGGGTCGACGAGCGGGTCCTCGGACGGCCAGAGGACGGTGACGGCGGTGTGGTGGGGGCGGTCGCCGAGCAGCGTGACCTCGATGTGCTCCACCGGGTGGTCGGTGACCAGGCGGACGACGGCCTGCCAGAGGGCGGCCTCGCCGGGGGCGACCAGGTCGAGGACGTCCAGCGGCCTGAGCAGGTCGGCCGGGTAGTAGCCGGCGAGCGGGAGGCCGCGGAGGGCGCGGACGCCGGTGGAGCGCGCGAGGCCGTCGGCGAGGCGCGTGTAGCGGTCGGCGCGGTCGTGGGCCCGGCGGAGTTCGGCGCGGGCGGGCTCGCCCATCCGGACGCCGTCGCCGGCCAGGGCGGAGAGCACCAGGGCGGGCAGCCCGCGGCTGCTGCGGGCGCGGTGGAGCAGTTCGGCCGGCCCGTCGGCCGGGTCGACGTCGAGCAGGTGGTAGAGCAGAGCGGTATTCACGGACGTCCGCCTCCGAAGGTATGGTCGTGGCCCGCGCTGCGGCGACCGACGGCGGGGCCGGAGCACAGGGGTCCCGGCCGTCCGGGCGGAGGCAGGCGCGGGGTGGACCGGCCCGCGGCGGTAGCGGCCTTGGGGGGTAGGGAAGTTCGGGGATCAGGGGGTTTCCCTGTGCCCGGCGTGCAGGGCGGGACGGGGACCGACCGGACCGTCTCCGGTGGCCCCCCGCACGGTCGATTCTGTACGACCGCGTTCAACGCCCGGTCACCACAGGCTCAACGAAGTCTCGACATCGGGTGCGGCGCTGTGGTTTATAGGTGACACGAAGTCTGACATGTGCACGAGCGGGGCGGGCACTGTCCTGGGGCAGCTGGGGGCAGGATTTGGGCGATCTCCGTTTTTCCTTACTCGGTCTGATGCGGTCGTACCGGGGCGCGTCGGCGCTCAAGGTGGGCAGTCCGCAGCAGCAGGCGATGCTTGCCGTCCTCCTCCTGCGGCCCGGCCACTCGGCGAGCGCCACCGACCTGATCGCGGCGCTCTGGGGCGAGGAGCCCCCGAACGCCGCGATGACCACCGTGCGCACCTACGCGTGGCGGTGGCGGAAGATCCTCGACGGGGGAACCGTCGGCGGCGCGGACGGGCCCGCCGACGGCGGTCGGGGCGGCGACGACAAGGCACCGAGCGTCCTGGTGTCGATGGGCGACGGCTACCGCCTCGTGCTGCCCAAGCTCGCGGTGGACGCGGCCGAGGCCGAGTCGCTGGCCGCCGAGGCGGAGCGCACGGCCCGGACCGACCCGCTGCGCGCCCGCGACCTGCTCAACCAGGCCCTGGAGCTGTGGCAGGGCGAGCCGCTGGCCGGCATCCCCGGTCCGTTCGCAGAGCGGCACCGGCAGCGGCTGGAGGAACTGCGGCTGACCCTCCTGGAGGAGCGGATCGGCCTGGACCTGACGCTGGGCCGTCACTCGCGCTGCATCCCGGAGCTGACCGCGCTCACCACCGAGCACCCGCTGCACGAGCGGGCCTACGAGCTGCTGATGCGCGCGCTGTACCAGGCCGGACGGCAGGCCGACGCACTCGCGGTGTTCCGCGGCGTGCGGCAGCTCTTCCTCGCGGAGCTGGGGGTCGGGCCGGGCACGGAGCTGGAGCAGCTGCACCGGCGGATCCTGGAGGGGGACCCGGCCCTGGCCGCACCCGCCGCGCCGGAGCCGGCGGGCCCGGCGGTGGCGGGGAGCAGCGGGCCCGAGGCCGCCGCCGGGGCGGGCGAGCCGGAGGAAACGGGCGAGGCCCGCACGACGGCCCGACCGGCCGCCGCGCCGCCCCGCCCCGCGCAGCTGCCGCCGGACGCCGCCGACTTCACCGGGCGGACGGCGCCGGTCCGGGTGCTGGACGAGGCCCTGGGCTCGCCCTCCCCGCAGGCCCTGGTGATCGCGACCGTGGTCGGCATGGGCGGGGTCGGCAAGACCGCGCTGGCGCTGCACGTCGCGCACCGGGTCCGGGACGCCTACCCGGACGGTCAGCTGTACGTGGACCTGCGCGGGTCCGACCCCGTCCCGGCCGATCCGGAGGCGGTGCTCAGCGGGTTCCTGGTGGCCCTCGGGGTGGCGGCGGACGCGGTGCCGGACGGGCTGGACGCCCGCTCGGCGCTGTTCCGCTCGGTGGTGGACGGACGACGGCTGCTCCTGGTGCTGGACAACGCGAAGGACGCCGCACAGATCCGGCCGCTGCTGCCGGGGGCGGTCGGCTGCGCGGTGCTCACCACCGGGCGCACCCGGCCGGCCGGACTGCCCGCCACCGTCCAGGTCGACCTGGACGTGTTCCAGCCCGCCGAGGCGTTGGACCTGCTGGGCCGCACCATCGGCGCCGAACGGCTGGCCGCCGAACAGGACGCGGCGCGGGAGCTGGTGGTGGCCTGCGGCCACCTGCCGCTGGCGGTCCGGATCGTGGCCGCCAGGCTGGCCGCCAGGCCCGGGTGGACGGTGGAGACGCTCAGCCGCCGCCTCCAGGTGGAGCGGCGGCGGATCGACGAGCTGCGGATCGGGGACCTCGCGGTGGCGGCGGCCTTCGAGCTGAGCTACCGGCAGCTGACCGCCGACCAGGCCCGGGCGTTCCGGCTGGTCGCGTCGGTGGACGGGCCGGACATCGGCCTGGCCTCGGCCGCCGCGCTGCTGGACCTCGACGAGTACGACGCCGAGGACCTGCTGGAGGCGCTGGTGGACGTGGCGATGGTCGAGTCGCCGTTCCCGGGCCGGTACCGGTACCACGACCTGCTGCGGGCGTTCGCCCGGCGGCGGCCGGCGGAGGGTGCGGAGCCGGCCCGGGACCACGGCGAGGTGGTGGCCGCCCGGGACCGCCTGCTGGACCACCTGCTGGCCACGGCGTGCACCGCGTTCCAGCACGCGGTGCCGGGCGACCCGGCGGCCGGCGCGCTCGGCCCGGCCCGCTCCCCCGGCGTTCCGCTGGCCGGCCACGACGCCGCGCGGGCGTGGGCGTCGGCGGAGCGGGCGGGCGCGGTGGCCCTGGCGGCCCAGGTCGCGGAGCAGGCGGGAGTGACTCCGGCGGGAGTGACTCCGGCGGGCGCGGCGGCTGCTTCGGACGGTGGGGCGGCCCACGGCGGGGCGGACGGGTCGGCGCTGCGGGCCGCGATCGACCTGCTGATCGCGCTCACCCCGTTCGTGCTCACCCCGCCGAGCCGCCGGCTGGCAGCCACCGCCGACGCGCTGGCCGAGGCCGCGGCCCGGCACCGGGACGTCCGGGCCGAGGGGCGCGCGCACTTCCTGCGCGGGAACGTCGCCCTCGCCGCGACCCGGCTGGACGCGGCCGAGGCGGCGGCCCGGCAGGCGGCCGGGGCCGCGCGGGCCGCCGGGGACACGGTGATCCTCCGTCAGGCGCTGAACGACCTGGGCCTGATCTGCCAGTTCCTCAGCCGCTACGACGAGGCGGTCGACCTCTACGACGAGGCGCTGCTGCTGGCCAACGCGCTGGGACACCGTTCCGGGGCCCTGGTGACGACGGTGAACGCCGCGCTGGCGCGGGTCCGCAGCGGACGGGCGGACGAGGCGGTGGCCATCTGCCACGAGGTGCTCGCCGAGCTGCGCACCCGGCAGGACGACCCGGGGCGCGCGTACACCCTCTACGTGCTGGGGCTGGCGCTGCACGCGCTGGGCCGGCACGCGGAGGCGGTCACGTGGTTCGGCGAGTGCCTGGCGGTGGCGCTGGGCGCGGGTCTGCGGGACCGGGCCGCGCATGCGCGCTACCGGTTGGCGGACAGTCTGCGCTCGCTCGGCCGGGCCGACGAGGCGTTGGACCACGCCGGGCAGGCCCTGGCGCTCTGCGAGGAGCTGGGGGCGGAACGGGACCAGGCGCAGGCGCTGGTGGTACTGGGCCGCTCGCTCGCGGACCTCGGACGCGGGGCGGAGGCGGGGGTCAGGCTCCGGCAGGCGTTCGAGATCTTCGCCCGCCTGGGGCTGCCTGAGGCCGCCGAGGTGGCGGTGCTGCTGACGGAGCCCGCGTTCGCGCTGGTCGAGCCGTGAGCCGGCCGGCCGCCGGTGCGGCGGAGGGCTCGGGGCCGTCCCTGCCGTCCGTGCCCATGTGGACGGGGGCGGAGCAACGGCCGTTGAAGAAACGGTTCTGCACTCGGGGAGGCGGCGGGAGCCGTGCCCGGTACGGGGGTCAGGAGCCGGTGCTGTTCCAGTCGCCGTGCCCGCCGCCGTCGGTGGGGGTCGGGGTCGGGGTCGGGGTGGTCGTGACCACCCCGCCCTGGCCGGCGCCGGTCGCACCGTCGGCCATCGCCGTGCCCGCCGCACCGAGGGCGATCGCCAGACCGAGGCCGGCGGCGGCCAGGCGGATCCGGGTGAGACGGTGGTTCGAGTGCTTCGCCATGACTGCTCCCTAGGGCGTCTTCCCTGGTGGGAAGGGGTTTTCCGGGGTGATGGGATCATCATGGCAAGGCGCGTTCAACGGCAGATCGACGCACGAGCACCGTGCGTCGATCACCGTCGTTGATCCGGTCGTCGATCCGGTCGCCCGTCGCCGAGAGCGGGCGGGGGCGAGCCGGGTCCCGGTGGCCGCAGCACGCTCTAGGGGCGGATCTCCAGGGTGCAGCACTTCACGCTGCCACCGCCCTTGAACAGCTCGGAGAGGTCCACCCCGATCGGCCGGAAGCCGCGCTCCCGCAGCCGGGCCGCCACCCCGGTCGCGGCCTCCGGCAGCACCACGTGCAGGCCGTCGCTGATCGCGTTGAGCCCGAACACCGCCGCGTCCGCCTCCTCCACCAGCACCGCGTCCGGGAACAGCCGCCGCAGCACCGCCCGGCTGCCCGCGGAGAAGGCGCCCGGGTAGTACATGACCTCGTCGCCGTCGAGCACGCTCAGCGCGGTGTCGAGGTGGTAGAAGCGCGGGTCGACGAGGTCCAGGCCGATCACCGGCCGGCCGAGGAACTCCTGCGCCTCCGCGTGCCCTGCGGACTCGCTGCGGAAGCCCCGTCCGGCCAGCAGGTGGCCGCCGGTCAGCAGCAGGTCGCCCTCGCCCTCGTTGACGTGCTCCGGGTCGTGCGTCGTGAAGCCGTTCGCGCGGAACCACTCCAGGTAGGCCGGGCCCTCGGCGGCGCGCTCGACGTTGCGGAACCGGGCACCGAGCACCCGGCCGTCGACGACGGTCGCACCGTTCGCCGCGTACACCATGTCGGGCAGGCCGGGCAGCGGGTCGATCAGGTCGACCCGGTGACCGAGCTCGCCGTAGAGCTCGTACAGCCGCTCCCACTGGGCGACGGCGAGGCCGGTGTCGACCGGCTTGGCCGGATCCATCCAGGGGTTGATCGCGTAGCTGACCTCGAAGTGGGTCGGACGGCACATCAGGTAGCGGCGCGGGCGGGCGGTGCGGGTCATGGCGGGGCTCCGGGAAGTGAGGGAGGTGAGGGAGGTGAGGAGACCGGGGAGACCGGGGAGACCGGGGAGACCGGGGGTGAGGGTCCGCCGGGGGCGGGTCAGGAGTCGGCGGGTCGCTCGGGGAAGTTCCGCAGGCCGCGCAGGGGGCCGGCCAGCAGCACCGCGCCGGCCGACAGCAGCACGCCCGCCATGATCCAGATGGTGGTGCGGGCACCGAGCACCTCGCCCAGCCAGCCGCCGAGCAGGGCGCCCACCGGGATGGCACTGAAGTTCACGGTCGAGGCGCTGGCCCGGATCCGGCCGATCATCTCGGGCGGGCAGTACGACTGGTAGAAGCTGCCGGCGATGACGTTCCCGGCGATCACCCCGCAGACCGCGACCGACCAGGCGACGGCGCTCGCCGCGAGCGGCAGCTGCTCGCCGGCCAACGGCAGCAGGAGGATGAACGGCGCGGCGACCAGTTCGCAGAGCAGCAGCCCGCGCGCCGTGCCGAACCGCCTGGCGATCCGCCCGGCCAGCGCCGCACCGGCCAGGCCGCCGATCGACACCACCGCGAAGACCATGCCGATCCCACCGGGCGTCACCCCCACGCTGCGGACCAGGAAAACCGTCTGCACCGCCTGGATGCCGTTCAGCCCGAGGTTGCCGACGGCACCGAAGGTCGCCAGCGTGCGGAGGTACGGGTCGTGCGCCAGGAAGCGGACGCCCTCGCCGATCTCCCGCAGGATGCCGCGCCGTTCGGAGACCGGCGGCGGCGTCTCCTCGGCCTTGATGGTGCCCACGCAGAGCGCCGACACCAGGTAGGTGACCGAGTCGGCGAGCAGCCCGCTGGCCGCGCCGAACACCTGGGAGAGCAGGCCCGCCAGACCCGGCCCGGCGATCTCCGCCGCGGAGTCCCCCGAGCGCAGCTTGACGTTGGCCTCCAGCAGGTCCTGCTTGGCGACCAGCGCGGGCAGGACGGCGCCGTAGGCGGTGGAGAAGAACACCTTGACCGCACCGGCCAGCAGCGCCACCGCCACCAGCTGGGCCATGGTCAGGGCGTCGAACCAGCCCGCCACCGGCACGCTGCCGAACAGCAGCAGCAACAGCAGGTCGCAGACCAGCATCACCTTCAGCCGGGGCCAGCGGTCCACCCAGGCGCCGGCCAGCAGACCGAGGAAGAGCCAGGGCACCCAGGCGGAGGCGGTCAGCACGCCGACCATGAACGGCGAGGCGTCGAGGGTCACGACGGCGACCAGGGCGAGCGCGACGTTGCCGACGGCGGTGCCGAGGCCGCTGGTCGTCTCGCCGATCCAGAGCTTGCGGAAGTCGCCCTGCGCCCAGAGGCCCCAGCGGCTCCTCCTCGGCGGGTCCGCCACGGGCGGCGGGACGGAGACAGTGGTGGTCATGACGGGGTCACTCTCCAAGCTTCTCGGCCAGCACGGCAGCGATCCGTGCGACGGGGTCGGGCTGTGTCATGGCGCCGTGCTCGCAGGCGATGCGGTGGAGCGTGACGCGGCCGTCCACGTACGGCCGCCAGGCCGCCTCGTAGGGCCAGTCCGCGGGCTTGTCGAGGGTGGCGCCGAAGAAGACGGCGTCGCCCCGGTAGCGGTCCGGCACGTGTTCGGCCATCAGCTTGCGGTGGTGTTCGAAGACGTCGGGCAGGACGCCGGCGGCCTCGCCGAGCAGCGCGGTGAGGTCGGCCTGCCCGCGTCCGTCGGCCGGGTCGTACCCGAGCGAGACGAGCAGCTCGGCGAGGGTGTCGACGGGGTCGTCGGACGGCGGGGCGTCCGCGTACCCGGCGGGGTCGGCCGGCACGCCGTCGAGGAGGGCGAGCAGCGCGACCTCGGCGCCGTCGGCCTGGAGCCGGACGGCCATCGCCTGGGCGACGACCGCGCCGAAGGACCAGCCGAGCAGGTGGTACGGGCCCTCGGGCTGGACGGTGCACAGCTCGCGCACGTAGTCCTCGGCGATCTCGGTGACGGCAGCCGGGGAGCCGCCGCGCAGGCCGCGGGCCTGGAGGCCGTAGACCGGGCGGTCGGGGCCGAGGTGGCGCAGCAGGCCCGAGTAGACCCAGCTGATGCCCGCGGCGGGGTGGACGCAGAACAGCGGGGCCCTGCTGCCGCCGGCGCGGAGCGGGAGCAGCACGTCGAGGGCGTCGGCGGGGTCCGGGGCGCCGGGGGCGCCGGGGGCGCCGGGGGCGCCGGGGGCGCCGGCGGCGGCCGACGGGCCGTCCGCCGCGTCCAGGCGGCGGGCCAGGCCCGCGACGGTGGGGGCCTCGAAGAGGGCCCGCATCCCGAGGTCGGTGCCGAAGGCGGTGCGGATCCGGCCCAGCAGCTTCATGGCGAGCAGCGAGTGGCCGCCGAGGTCGAAGAAGCCGTCGTCGACGGAGACGCCGGGCAGTCCCAGGACCTCCGCGAAGAGGCCGCAGAGCCGTTCCTCGCGCGGGGTGCGGGGCGGGCGTCCGGTGGGCGAGGCGGCGAAGTCCGGGGCGGGCAGGGCGCGGAGGTCGACCTTGCCGGCGGCGGTCAGCGGCAGCGCGTCGAGGAGCACGACGGCGGACGGGACCATGTGGGCGGGCAGCGACTCGGCGGTGAAGGCCCGCAGCTCGGCCGGGTCGAGGGGAGTGTCGGGCGTGGCTCCCGGGCCGGTGTCCCGGCCGGTTCCCCGCGCGGCGGATCCGCCGTCGGCGACCACGTAGGCGACCAGGCGGGGGCCGGCGGCGCCGTCCTCGCGGGCCGTCACGGTGGCGGCGTGGACGCGTGGGTGACGGGAGAGCACGTGCTCGATCTCGCCGGGTTCGACGCGGAAGCCGCGGATCTTGATCTGCTGGTCGGTGCGGCCCAGGTAGGCGAGGGCGCCGTCGCGGGTGCGGCGGACCAGGTCGCCGGTGCGGTACATCCGCTCCCCCGGCGCGCCCACGCCTGCGGCGAAGGGGTCGGCGACGAAGCGCTCGGCGGTCAGGCCCGGGCGGCCGAGGTAGCCGCGGGCCAGGCCCGCCCCGGCGAGGTACAGCTCGCCGGGGACGCCGACGGGCACCGGGTTCAGGTGCTCGTCCAGCACGTACGCCCGAGTCCCGAGGACGGTCCGCCCCAGCGCGGGGCGATCGGTGGCGGCGAACGGCTGGGTGAGCGCGTCGACGGTGGACTCGGTGGGCCCGTACAGGTTGTACGCGGCCGTGGCGGGGGCCTCCCGCAGCCTGGTCCAGAGCGACTGGCCGACGGCCTCGCCGCCGAGCAGCAGCACCCGCGGCGCCGGCGCGGCCAACAGGCCCTCGTCGAGCAGCTGTTCGGCGTAGGAGGGGGTGATCTCCAGGACGTCGACGCGCTCGGCCCGGACGTGCCGGACGAGGGCGGCGGCGTCGCGGCGGACGTCGTCCCCGAGCAGGTGCAGTTCGTGGCCGGCGACCAGCCAGAGCAGGCCGTCCCAGGAGGCGTCGAAGCAGAGCGAGGCGGTGAGGGCGACGCGCAGGCGGCCGTGGGCGCGCTCGGCCGCGCCGATCGGGCCGGTCGGGGCCCGGTGCGAGGCGAGCAGGGCGGCGATCGAGCCGTGGCTCACCACCACGCCCTTGGGGCGGCCGGTGGAACCGGAGGTGTAGACGACGTACGCGGCGTCCCCGGCGGTGGCGCGGGTGGCCGGGGTGCGGGGGGCCGGGGTTCGGGTGGCCGGGGTGCGGGGGGCGGCCGTCCGCTCGGCGGCAGCGCGGGCGGCGGCGGGGCCGTCCGCCGGGCCGGGGCAGAGGGTGGCCAGGCCGTCCAGCAGTTCGGGCAGCGGCCAGCGGTCGTCGGTGAGGACGAGCGCGGGCGCGGCGTCGGCGAGCATGGCGGCGGTCCGGTCGGCCGGGTACTCGGCGTCCAGCGGGAGCGAGGCGGCGCCGGACCTGAGGACGGCGAGCACGGCGACCACCGTCTCGGCGGACCGCGGCAGCGCCAGGGCGACCACCGACTCGGGGCCGGCGCCCGCCGCGACCAGGCGGTCGGCCAGCCGGTCCGCGAGCGCGTCCAGCTCGGCGAAGGTCAGCCGGGTCCTCCCGGAGACCAGGGCGGTCGCGTCCGGCGTCCGGGCCGCCAGGGCCGCGAAGGCGTCCGGCAGCAGCGGCGACTCGGCCGGCGGCGCCGCCGCTCCGGTGAGGAGTTCCGCGCGCTCGGCGGCGGAGAGCAGGTCGGCGCGGCCGATGGACTGTTCGGGGCGGGCGGCCACCGCGGCCAGCAGCCGGCCGAAGCGGACGGCGATCGACTCGACGGTCTCCCGGTCGAACAGGTCGGTCGCGAAGTCGATCGCGCACTCCAGTCCGGCGGGCGCGCCGTCGGCGTCGAAGGACTCGCCCATGCCGACGGAGAGGTCGAACTTCGCCTCGTACCCGCCGACCGGTTCGACGGTGGCCGGCAGGCCGGCCAGGTCGAGCGGTGCGTCCCCGGCGCCGCCCGGCGTGCCGCCCTGGAGCAGCAGCATCACCTGGAAGAGCGGGTGGCGGGCCAGCGAACGGGTGGGGTTGAGCTCCTCGACGAGTCGCTCGAACGGCACGTCCTGGTGGGCGTGAGCGTCGAGTTGGGCCTCCCGGACGCGGTGGAGCAGCTCGGCGAAGGCCGGGTCGCCGGACGTGTCGGTGCGCAGGACGAGCGTGTTGACGAAGAAGCCGACCAGGTCGTCCAGCGCCTCGTCGGTGCGACCGGCGACGACCGAACCGATCGGCACGTCGGTACCGGCGCCGAGCCGGGTGAGCAGCGCCGCCAGGCCCGCCTGGAGGGTCATGAACATCGTGACCCGGTGCTCGCGCGACAACGCGACCAGCGCCCGGTGCAGTTCGGCGCCCAGCGGGAGGACCACGCGGTCGCCGCGGTGGCCGCTGTCGGCGCGGCGGGGGCGGTCCACCGGGAGCGCGAGCTCCTCCGGGAGGTCCGCCAGGGTCTCGCGCCAGTAGGCGAGTTGACCGGCGGCGCGGCTCCCGGGGTCGGTCTCGTCCCCGAGCAGGGCGCGCTGCCACAGCGCGTAGTCGGCGTACTGGACGGGGAGTTGACGCCACCCGGGGGCCGAGCCGTCGCGGCGGGCGGCGTACGCCTCGGCGAGGTCGCGCAGCAGCGGGCCCATCGACCAGCCGTCCCCGGCGATGTGGTGGAGGACGAGGACGAGCAGGTGCTCGTCCGGGGCGAGCGGGAGCAGGTGGGCGCGGACCGGGAGGTCGGCGGCCAGGTCGAAGGGGATCGCGGCGCAGGCGGCCACGGCGGCGGCGGGGTCGGCGGGCGGGGCGGGGTGGCGGTCGAACGGGACGTGGGCCCCGGTGGGCGGAACGATCCACTGGTGGGGCTCGCCGTCCTGCTCGGTGACACGTGTGCGCAGGCTCTCGTGCCGGGCCGCCAGGTCGCCGAGGGCCGCTTCGAGGGCGGTCGGGTCCAGTGCTCCGGTGAGGCGCAGCGCGATCGGGAGGTTGTAGAGGGCGCTCGGGCCCTCCATCCGGTCGATCAGCCAGAGCCGTCGCTGGGCGAAGGAGAGCGGCAGCCGCTCCGGGCGCTCGCCGGCCGTCAGGGCCGGCCGGGCGTCGGAGCCGTCCAGCCGCCGGTCCAGGCCCGCCACGGTCGGGGCCTCGAAGACGTCCCGGATCCCCAGCTCGGCGCCGAGCGCCGAACGGACCCGGCTGACCAGCTTCATCGCGAGCAGCGAGTGGCCGCCGAGGGCGAAGAAGTCGTCGTCGATCGAGACGGTCGGCAGCCCGAGGACCTCGGCGACGAGGCCGCAGAGCAGTTCCTCGCGGGCGGTGCGGGCGGCCCGGCCGCCGGCGAAGAGCCCGAAGTCCGGGTCGGGCAGGGCGCGGCGGTCGATCTTGCCGCTGCCGGTCAGCGGCAGCGTGTCGAGGGTGACGACGGCGGACGGCACCATGTGGGCGGGCAGCGACTCGGCGGCGAACCGGCGCAGTTCGAGGGCGAGTTCGGTGCCGGGCGCGGCCGTCGCGCAGTGGGCGACGAGGCGGCGGTCCCCGTCGGCGCTCTCGTGCAGGGTGACGACGGCCTGACGGACGGTCTCGTGGCGGGCGAGCACCTGCTCGATCTCGCCGAGTTCGATGCGGAAGCCGCGCACCTTGACCTGGTGGTCGGTGCGGCCGAGGTACTCGACCCGGCCGTCGCGGGTGCGGCGGACCAGGTCGCCGGTGCGGTACATCCGCTCCCCCGCCGCGCCCGCCCCCGCGGCGATGGGGTCGGCGGCGAAGGGGTCGGCGACGAAGCGCTCGGCGGTCAGCCCCGGGCGGCCGAGGTAGCCGCGGGCCAGGCCCGCCCCGGCGAGGTACAGCTCGCCGGGGACGCCGACGGGCACCGGGTTCAGGTGCTCGTCCAGCACGTACGCCCGAGTCCCGAGGACGGTCCGCCCCAGCGACGGGCGGTCCGAGTCGGCGAACGCCTGGATCAGGGCGTCGACGGTGCACTCGGTGGGCCCGTACAGGTTGTACGCGGCGGTGGCGGGGGCCTCCCGCAGCCTGGTCCAGAGCGACTGGCCGACGGCCTCGCCGCCGAGCAGCAGCACCCGCGGCGCCGGCGCGCCCGGCGGGACCTCGCCCGGCAGGCCCCCGCCCGGCAGGAGCTCGTCCAACAGGCCCTCGTCCAGGAGCTGTTCGGCGTAGGACGGGGTGACGTTGACGACGTCGACGCCCGTCTGCCGGAGGTGGCGGACCAGCGCGGCGGGTTCGCGGCGCAGCTCGTCGTCGATCAGGTGCAGTTCGTGGCCGGCGACCATCCAGAGCAGGCTGTCCCAGGAGGCGTCGAAGCAGAGCGAGGCGGTCAGGGCGACGCGGAGCCGGCCGTGCCGCCGCTCGACGTCGCCGAAGGTGTCGGCCCGGTGCGCGGCGAGCAGGGCGGCGATCGAGCCGTGGCTCACCACCACGCCCTTGGGGCGGCCGGTGGAACCGGAGGTGTAGATGACGTAGGCGGCGTCGGACGGCCCGACCCGGGCGGGGAGGGCGTCGGCGGGCTGCCCGGCCCACAGGTGCTCGTCGGTACGGAGCTGCGGGAAGCCGTCCAGGGCCTCCGGCAGCGGCCAGGCCGCGTCGGTGAGGACGACCGCCGGGCGGGCGTCGGCCAGCATGTGGGCGGTGCGGTCGAGGGGGTGGTCGGCGTCCAGTGGCAGGAAGGCGGCGCCGGCCTTGAGCACCGCGAGCCGGGCGACCACCGTGTCCGCCGACCGGGACAGGGCCAGCGCGACCAGCGACTCCGGGCCGAGGCCGGCCGCCGTCAGGCCGTGGGCGAGACGGTTGGCGCGGGCGTCGAGTTCGGCGTAGGTCAGCCGGGCGCCCCGGAAGACCAGGGCGGTGAGCTCCGGCGTGCGGGCCGCCCGGTCCTCGAAGACGGCCGGGACGAGCGGCCGGTCGGCGGGCGACGGCCGCGCGCCGCCGAGCAGTTCGGCGCGCTCGCCCTCGGCCAGCAGGTCGGCGCGGCCGATCCGCTGCCCCGGCCGCTCGACCACGGCCGCCAGCAGCCGGCCGAAGCGGGCGGCGATCGACTCGACCGTCTCGCGGTCGAACAGGTCGGTGGCGTAGTCGATCGCGCAGTCCAGTCCGGCGGGCGCGCCGTCGGGGCCGAAGAACTCCTCCAGCGTCACGTTCAGGTCGAACTTGGCGACTCCGGTGCCGGCCGGCAGCGGCTCGGCCCGCAGACCGGCCAGCTCCGGCTCGGCCTCCTCGGTGGACTGCAGGACCATCGCCACCTGGAAGAGCGGGTGGCGGGCCAGCGAACGGGCCGGGTTGAGCTCCTCGACCAGCCGCTCGAACGGCACGTCCTGGTGGGCGTAGGCGCCGAGGCCGGTCTCCCGGACCCGGCCGAGGAGCTCGGTGAAGGTCGGGTCGCCGGACGTGTCGGTGCGCAGGACGAGCGTGTTGACGAAGAAGCCGACCAGGTCGTCCAGCGCCTCGTCCGAGCGGCCGGCGACGACCGAGCCGATCGGCACGTCGGTACCGGCGCCGAGCCGGGTGAGCAGCGCCGCCAGGCCCGCCTGGAGGGTCATGAACATCGTGACCCGGTGCTCGCGCGACAACGCGACCAGCGCCCGGTGCAGTTCGGCGTCGATCGGCAGGGCCACCCGGTCGCCGCGGTGATCGGCGCGGGCGCCGCGCGGGCGGTCCGCCGGGAGGGCCAGCTCCTCCGGGAGGTCTGCCAGGGTCTCGCGCCAGTAGGCGAGTTGGCCGGCAGCGAGGCTTTCCGGGTCGGTCTCGTCGCCGAGCAGGGCACGCTGCCACAGCGCGTAGTCGGCGTACTGGACGGGGAGTTGACGCCACGCGGGAGATTCGCCGTCGCGGCGGGCGGCGTACGCCTCGGCGAGGTCGCGCAGCAGCGGGCCCATCGACCAGCCGTCCCCGGCGATGTGGTGCAGTGCCACCACCAGGACGTGGTCCTCGGGGGCGATCCGCAGCAGGGTGACGCGCACGGGCGGCTCGGCGGCCAGGTCGAAGGGGCGGCGGGCCGCCCGGTCGACCTCGGCGTCGACGGCCACGGGCGCGCAGTCGAGGAGTTCGACCCGCAGGGGCGCCTCGGCGGGGGTGAGGATCCGCTGGTGGGGCTCACCGTCCTGCTCCGCGATGACGGTGCGCAGGCTCTCGTGCCGGGCCGCCAGGTCGCCGAGGGCCGCTTCGAGGGCGGTCGGGTCCAGTGCTCCGGTGAGGCGCAGCGCGAGCGGCATGTTGTAGAGGGCGCTCGGGCCCTCCATCCGGTCGATCAGCCAGAGCCGCTGCTGCGCGAAGGAGAGCGGCAGCCGCTCCGGGCGCTCGCCGGCCGTCAGGGCCGGCCGGGCGTCGGAGCCGCCCAGCCGCCGGTCCAGGCCCGCCACGGTCGGGGCCTCGAAGACGTCCCGGATCCCCAGCTCCGCGCCGAGCGCGGTGCGGACCCGGCTGAGCAGCTTGGTGGCGAGCAGCGAGTGGCCGCCGAGGGCGAAGAAGTCGTCGTCGACGGTGACCTCCGGCAGGCCGAGGATCTCGGCGAACAGCCCGCAGAGAATCTCCTCGCGCGCCGTCCGGGCGGCCCGGCCCCCGGTCGCGGCGGCGAAGTCGGGGGCAGGCAGGGCGGCCCGGTCGAGCTTGCCGTTGACGTTGAGCGGCAGCGCGTCCAGGGTCACGAAGGCGGCCGGGACCATATAGTCGGGCAGGGCGGCGGCCGCGTGGGCGCGCAGCGCGGCCGGGTCGAGCTGCGGCGTGCCGACCACGTAGGCGACCAGCCGGGTGCCGGCCGCGCCGTCCCGGTGGGGCAGCACGGCGGCGCGCAGCACGTCGGGGTGGGCGGTGAGAGTCGTCTCGATCTCGCCGGGTTCGATCCGGAAGCCGCGCACCTTGACCTGGTGGTCGGTGCGGCCCAGGTACTCGACCCGGCCGTCGGGGCGGCGGCGGGCGAGGTCGCCGGTGCGGTACATGCGCTCCCCCGCCACTCCCGCCGCTGCGCCGAAGGGATCGGCGACGAAGCGCTCGGCGGTCAGGCCCGGGCGGCCGAGGTAGCCGCGGGCCAGGCCCACCCCCGCCAGGTACAGCTCACCGGGGACGCCGACGGGCACCGGGTTCAGCTGCCCGTCGAGGACGTACGCGCGGAGGTTGGGCAGCGGGCGGCCGATCAGCGGGCGGCCGTCGGCGGTGAGCCGGTGGTACAGCGCGTCGACGGTGCACTCGGTGGGGCCGTACACGTTGAGGACGGCGGTGTCGGGGGCGGCGGCGAGGACGCTCCAGAGGGACTGGCCGAGGGCCTCGCCGCCGACCATCACGAGGGCGGGCGGGCAGACGGCGAGCAGGCCCTCCTCGACCAGCCGTTCGGCGTGGCCGGGGGTGATGTCGAGGACGTCGGCCCCGGTGCGCGCGAGGTGGCGGACGACGGCGGCGGCGTCGCGGCGCAGGTCGTCGTCCAGTACGTGCAGCTCGTGGCCGGCGACCATCCAGAGCAGCGCTTCGAGTGACGTGTCGAAGGACAGCGAGGCGGTCTGGGCGAAGGTGAACCGCCGCCCGGGGCGGGCCTGTTCGGCGACGGTGACGGTCTCGGTGCGGTGGAAGGCGAGCAGGTTGGCGAAGCCGGCGTGGCGGACCACGACGCCCTTGGGGCGGCCGGTGGAGCCGGAGGTGTAGATGACGTACGCGGCGTTCTCGGGGCCGGCCGTGGCCGGAAGGTCACCGGCGGGCCGGTCGGCCCACGCCTCCGGGGCGGCGGGCAGGACGGGCAGGCCGTCCAGCACCTCGGGCAGCGGCCAGTCGTCGGTGGTGAGGACGGCCGCCGGGCGGGCGTCGGCGAGCAGGTAGGCGATCCGGTCGCGGGGGTAGTCGGCGTCCAGCGGCAGGAAGGCGGCACCGGCCTTGAGCACGGCGAGCAGGGCGACCACCGACTCGGCCGACCGGGGCAGCGCGAGGGCGACCACCGACTCGGGGCCGACGCCGGCGGCCCGCAGGCCGTGCGCGAGGCGGTTGGCGCGGGCGTTCAGCTCGGCGTAGGTCAGCCGGGTGTCCCGGAAGACCAGGGCGGTGAGCTCCGGCGTGCGGGCCGCCCGGTCCTCGAAGACGGCCGGGACGAGGGCGTCGGGCGCGAGGCCGTCAGGGACGAGGGCGTCCGGCCCCGGGCGGGCGGTGCCGTGCCAGTCGGCCAGGGCCGCCCGGCCGGCCTCGCCGAGCACGTCCAGCTCGGCGACCGGGAGGTCCGGGCGCTCGGCGACCTGGGCGAGGATCGCGGTGAGGGCGGCGGCGAGCCGCTCGGCGGTGCTCCGGTCGAAGAGGTCGGTGGCGAACTCCAGGCCGCCTTCCAGCCCCGCCGGGGCGCCGTCCGGGTGGTGGCGTTCGGAGAGGTTGAGGGTGAGGTCGAAGGCGGTGGTCGGCAGGCCGAGCGGCTCGTAGGCGGTGCGGGTGCCCGGGAACTCCGGACCTCCGCCGCCGGTGGTGTTGTCGAAGGCGATCATCACCTGGAAGAGCGGGTGGCGGGCCAGCGTGCGGGCCGGGTTCAGCTCCTCGACCAGGCGCTCGAACGGCACGTCCTGGTGCGCGTAGGCGGCGAGGTCGGCCTCCCGGACGCGGGCCAGCAGCTCGGCGAAGGCGGGGCGGCCGGCGAGGTCGGTGCGCAGCACCAGGGTGTTGGCGAAGAAGCCGACCAGGTCGTCGAGGGCCTCGTCGAGGCGGCCGGCCAGCGGGGTGCCGATCGGCAGGTCGTCGCCGGCGCCGAAGCGGTGCAGCAGGGTGGCGTACGCGGCCTGGAGCACCATGAACAGGGTCGCCCCGTGCGCGGTGGCCAGGGCGGCCAGCCGGGCGTGGAGGGTCGCGTCCAGCTCCAGCGGGACGACGTCGCCGCGGTGGGTGGCGACGGGCGGGCGGGGGCGGTCCGCGGGGAGCGGCAGCTCGTCCGGCAGGCCGGCCAGGGCCTCGCGCCAGTGGGCGAGCTGACGGCCGAGCGGGCTGTGCGGGTCGGTGTCGGAGCCGAGCAGCCGGTACTGCCAGAGGGTGTAGTCGGCGTACTGGACCGGCAGCGGTTCCTGGACCGGCCGTTCGCCGCCGAGCCGGGCCGTGTAGGCCTCGGTGAGGTCGTGGAAGAGCGGCCGCAGCGACCAGCCGTCGCCGGCGATGTGGTGCAGGACCAGCAGCAGGACGTGCTCGTCCGCGCCCTCGGGCCGCAGGTAGGCGTGCAGCGGGACGTCGGCGGCCAGGTCGAAGGTGTGGCCGGTGAGTTCGTCGACCGGGCGGTCGGTGACGGTGAGCAGCGGGCCGGGCGGGGCGGGCAGCACCCGCTGGTAGGGGATGCCGTCGTGCTCGCCGAAGACGGTGCGCAGGGCCTCGTGCCGGTCGACGACGTCGCCGAGGGCGCGTTCGAGGGCGGCCGGGTCGAGCGGGCCGGTCAGCCGCAGGGCGAGGGTCACGTTGTAGGTGGCGGCGGGGCCCTCGGCCCGGCCGAGGAACCAGAGGCGGCGCTGGGCGAAGGACACCGGCAGCCGTTCGGGGCGCTCCTCCCGGCCCAGCACGATCCGGGCGGGGCCGGCGGCGGCCCCTGCGGACCCGGCACGGCCGACGGAGGCGGTGGCGGCGGCAGGCCCGGTCGGGCCGCTCGGCCCGGCGGCGAGGCGGGCGGCGAGGGCGGCCACGGTCGGCGCCCGGAAGAGGTCGCCGATGGCGAGTTCCGCGCCGAGTTCGGTGCGGGCCCGGCCGACCAGGCGGGTGGCGAGCAGGGAGTGGCCGCCGAGTTCGAAGAAGTCGTCGTCGACGGTGATGCCGTCGATGCCGAGGATCTCGCCGAAGAGTGCGCAGAGGGCGCGCTCGCGGTCGTCGCGCGGGGCGCGGCCCGCGGTGTCGGCGGCGAGGTCGGGGGCGGGCAGGGCGCGCCGGTCGACCTTGCCGTTGGCGTTGAGCGGCAGGGCGGGGAGCACGACGACGGCGGACGGGACCGTGTACGCGGGGAGCGTCCCGGCGGCGAACTGCCTGAGCTCGGCGGCGAGTCCGGACGCGCCGTCCGGGGCGGCGGCGCAGTAGCCGACCAGCCGGGTGTCGCCGGGGCGGTCCTCGCGGGCGATCACGACGACCTGCCGGACGGCGGGGTGGCGGGAGAGCACCGCCTCGATCTCGCCGAGCTCGATCCGGAAGCCGCGGATCTTGACCTGGCCGTCGATCCGGCCGAGGAACTCGACCGCGCCGTCGGCCCGGCGGCGCACCAGGTCACCGGTGCGGTACATCCGCTCCCCCGGCGTGAAGGGGTCGGCGACGAACCGCTCGGCGGTCAGCGCGGGCCGGCGCCAGTATCCGCGGGCCAGACCGGCCCCGGCGACGTACAGCTCGCCGGGGACACCGGCCGGGACGGGCTGCAGCCGCGCGTCCAGGACGTGGGCGCGCATGTTGTCGAGCGGGCCGCCGATCGGTGCGCGGGGGCCCGCCAGGTCGGCGGGGGCGAGGTGGTGGAACGTGGCGAAGGTGGTGGCCTCGGTGGGGCCGTAGACGTGGGCGAGCAGCAGGTCGGGGCAGCGGTCGAGGACGCGGCGCAGCAGGGTGGCGGAGGCCGCCTCGCCGCCGGTGCAGACGGTGCGCAGGGCGGTGAAGGTCTCGGGGGCCTGCTCGGCGACCAGGTCGAAGAGCGCCTTGGTCAGGAAGACGGCGGTCACGTCGTGCCGGGTGGCGACGGCGTGCAGGGCGGCGGCGTCCAGGGTGCCGGGCGGGGCGACCACCACCGTGGCCCCGTTCAGCAGGGGCGTCCACAGTTCGTAGGTGGCGGCGTCGAAGGCGTGCGGGGAGTGCAGCAGGATCCGCTCGTGCCGGCCGTCCTGCCAGCGGCGGTCGGCGGCGAGGTCGACGACGTCGCGGTGGCGGACGGCGACGCCCTTGGGGGTGCCGGTGGAGCCGGAGGTGAACATCACGTAGGCGAGCCGGTCGGGGTGGACGGGCAGGCCCGGGTCGTGGTCGGGGGCGTCGTGCCCGTCACCGGGCCGGACCACGGCGGCGGTGTGCGGGAAGCCCGGGTCCGCGCGGTCGGTGAGCAGGACGGGGGCACCGGTGTCGGCGAGCAGGGCGGCCATCCGCTCGGGCGGCAGGCCGGCGTGCATCGGGACGTAGCAGCCGCCGGCCTTGAGCACGGCGAGGGTGGCGACGACCAGGTCGACCGAGCGCTCCATCAGCAGGGCGACCGGGGACTCGGGGCCGACGCCGCTGGCGATCAGGTGGTGGGCGAGCCGGTTGGCGCGGGCGTCGAGCTCGGCGTAGCCGACGGTGCCGCCGTCGTGGGCGAGCGCGACCGCGTCGGGGGTGCGGGCGGCCTGCGCCGCGAACAGGGCGGGCAGGGAGCCGGTCCGGACCGGGGCGGCGGTGGCGTTCCAGGTGTCGACCAGGAGGGTGCGCTCCGCGGGGCCGAGGACGTCGAGGGCGCCGATCGGGGCCGCGGGGTCGGCCGCCGCGGCGGCGAGCAGCCGGCCGAGCCGCTCGAACAGGGCGGCGACGGTGGCCCGGTCGTAGAGGTCGGCCGCGTACTCGACCGAGCCGGTGAGGCCCGCGGGGGCGCCGTCCGGGCCGTGCCGTTCGGTGATGCCGATGTTGAGGTCGAACTTCGCCACCCGAAGGCCGAGCGGCTCGGGCTCCGACTCCATCCCGGGCAGGCCGAGTTCGCCCTCCTCGTGGTTCTGCAGGACCAGCAGGGTCTGGAAGAGCGGGTGGCGGCCGAGCACGCGGGTCGGGTTGACCTCCTCGACCAGCCGCTCGAACGGAACGTCCTGGTGGGAGAACGCGTCGAGCTGGGACTCCCGGACCCGGCCGAGGAGTTCGGCGAAGGTCGGGTCCCCGGAGGTGTCCGTGCGCAGGACGAGCGTGTTGACGAAGAAGCCGACCAGGTCGTTCAGCGCCTCGTCGGAGCGGCCGGCCACGCCGGTGCCGAGCGGGATGTCGGTGCCGGCGCCGAGGCGGGTGAACAGGGCGGCCAGGCCGGCCTGGAGGACGGAGAACAGGGTGGACCGGTGGCGGCGCGCCAGATCGGCCAGCGCGGCGTGCAGGTCGGCGCCGTAGACGAACGGGACGGCGTCGGCGGCGCCGGTCGGGACGGGGGGCCGGGGGCGGTCGGCCGGGAGCTCCAGTTCCTCCGGGAGACCGGACAGGACTCCTCTCCAGTAGTCGAGTTGACGGCTCATCAGGCTTTCGCGGTCCGACTCCTCGCCGAGCAGCTCGCGCTGCCAGAGGGTGTAGTCGGCGTACTGGACCGGCAGCGGCTCCCAGGCGGGGGCGGAGCCGGCCAGCCGGGCCCGGTAGGCGGTGGCGAGGTCGCGCAGCAGGGGGCCGAGCGACCAGCCGTCACCGGCGATGTGGTGGAGCACGACGAGCAGCACGTGCTCGGTGGGCGAGAGCGAGAAGACCGTGACCCTGAGGGGGAGTTCGGCCGCCAGGTCGAAGGTGCGGGCGGCGGCCCGGTCCAGCACGGCGGGGTAGTCCCCGCCGTCCGGTCCCGGTGCGCAGTCCACCGTCTCGAAGGCGATCGACGCCTCCGCGGACGGCAGGATCCGCTGCACCGGGACTCCCCCGACCACCGGGAACACCGTGCGCAGGGCCTCGTGCCGGGCGACCACGTCCGCCGTCGCGGCCCGCAGCGCGGCGGTGTCCGGCGCACCGCGCAGCCGGACCGCGAACGGCAGGTTGTAGAGCGCGGTCGGCCCTTCGATCTGGTCGACCAGCCAGAGCCGCTGCTGTGCGTACGAAACCGGGATCACGGTGCTTCCTCTACTCACGTCTACTCACGTCACGGCGTGGGAAATGGGTGGCGGCCTCAGGCCGGGACGGCGGTGGTGGGCAGCACGCCGGGTCGGCAGTCCAGGACGTCGACCGGCCGGCCCATCGCGACGACGATCCTCCGGTCGCCGCGGAACGGGTCGCGGCCGTGCGCACAGAGCACGTTGTCCACCAGCATCACGTCGCCGACCTGCCAGGTCTCGCGGACGGTCGCGGCCTCGTACGCGGCGTTGAGCGCGTCCACGTCCTCCCGCGGGAGCGGTTCGCCGTCGCCGAAACCGGTGTTGAACGGCAGGCCGTCCGCGCCGAACTCGTCGACCATGGCCTCCCGGATGTCCGGGTCGAGCGACCACTCGTTCCAGAAGGCCAGGTGGTTGAACCAGACCTCCTCGTCGGTGTGCGGGTGGTGGACGGTGGCCGGGCGCAACTGGCTGGTGCGCAGGTTGCCGTCCGGCAGCCACTCCCAGGAGATGCCGTTCTCGCGGCAGTACTGCTCGACGTCGGCCCGGTCCTCGGTGCCGAAGGCGGTCCGCCAGCCGAGCGAGACGTAGTCGGAGTAGGTGCGGGTGAGCGTCCAGCCGGAGGAGCGACCGCGCGCCGCCAGGTGCGCGGGCAGCCCGGCGAGGACCTTGCGGACGTCGGCCGTCGGGGTGGCGCCGCCCTCCTCCGGGGCCGTCAGGCAGGCGAAGAGCAGCCGGCCGGGGAAGGTCAGGGTGTAGCTGTTCTCGTTGTGCATCCGGATCGACTGCGCGGGCGGCAGGTCCGTCGACGAGAAGACGCCGTCGCCGAAGTCGCTGCGCGGGGTGGCCTTCTCCCGGTACGGGGTCGGCTCGGGGATCAGCACGTCGCGGACGGCGGCGACGTCCGCGGCGGTGGCCACCGGCAGCCCGCGCAGGAAGATCGTGCCGTGCTCGTGCAGGGCGGCGGTCAGCTCGGCCTCGTGGTCCCGCAGCCAGGCGCAGGCCCCGGCGAGGTCGGCGGCGGCCGGGACGCGGGTGAGGGCCGGACGGCCGGGGTTCAGCTCCCAGGTCGGCATGGCGGCGCTCACCGGGTGCCGAGGGCGGCCACCAGGCCGGCCGGGCGGATGTCGGTCCAGTTGGCCTCGATCCAGTCCAGGCAGTCCTGGCGGGTGGCCTCGCCGTGGACGGTGGTCCAGCCGGCCGGCACGTCGATCCAGACCGGCCAGAGCGAGTGCTGGTTCTCGTCGTTGACCAGCACCAGGTAGCCGGCGTTGTCGTCCTCGAACGGGTTGCTCACGGTGGTCTCCTCGAAGGGGGTGTGGCCTGGGGTGTGGTTCGAAGGTATCGGCGCCGTACGGGCCCGGGCGGCACAAGGCCCGGCAGGTGAGCGGCAGTTAGCCACCTGCCGGGCGGGGGCCCGGGACCGGGGTCCGGTCGGTGCGGGAGGAGGGTCGTGGGCGGGGTCGTGGCGGGGTCGTTGGCCGGGTTCGGGAGCGGCAGCGGGGTCGTGCGCGGGGGCCGGGGCGGGGGCCGGTCAGCGCGGGGTGAGGCGGACCGGGAGGTGGTCCAGGCCGAAGTTGATGATCGACCGGTTGTACTGGACCGGCCCCGCCGGCTCGATCGCCGCGGCTTTCTCCAGCGCCGCCGAGAACAGCGCGCCCAGCTCGGCCTTGGCCAGCGGCGCACCGATGCAGTAGTGGGCCCCCAGGCCCAGCGCGAGGTGCTTGTTGGGCGAACGGTCCAGCCGGACCTCCTCGGGCCGGTCGAAGGTCTCCGGGTCCCGGTTCGCGGACCAGACCCAGACCGCCACCCGGTCGCCGCGCCGGATCTGCCGCCCGGCCAGCTCGATGTCCCGGGTCGCGGTACGCAGCGTGTGCAGGCCGACCGAGGTCCACCGCAGCAGCTCGTCCACGGCCGAGTCCATCGACACCTCGCCCTGCTGCAACCGCCGCCACAGGTCGGGCCGCTGGACCAGGGTGTGCAGGCCCATCGCCGCGGTGTGCCGGACCGTCTGGACGCCGCCGACCACGATGTTGTCCAGGTTGAGCACCACGTCCTCGATCGGCATCAGCCGCCCGCCGACCTTGTAGGTGGCCATCATGGAGATCAGGTCGTCCCGCGGGTCGGTGCGGCGCAGCATCACCTGGTGCATCAGGTACGGGATCAACTGCTGGTGCCCGGCGCGGCGTTCCTCCGGCGTGCTGCCGAGGAAGGCCACGTCGCAGACCCGGACCATCATGTCGCGGTCCTGCTCGGGGACGTCCAGCAGATCGCACATCACGGCGAGCGGCAGCGCCGAGACCACGTCGACGAGGTCGGCCTCGCCCTGCTCCACGGCCCGGTCGAAGAGCTCCCCGGCCCGCTCGGCGATCGACCGGGAAGCCCCGCGCACCCCGCCCTTGGAGAAGAACGGGTTCGCCGGAGCCCGCAGTTCACGGTGCCGGGGCGGGTCCGTGAGGGCCATCATCCGGCCGGAGCCGACCGGCACCTTGCCCTCGCCCGAGCCCAGCAGCGAGCCGGACTCCGAGCTGAACACGGCCGCGTTGCGCAGCACGTCCGCCGACTCGCGGTAGGTCATCACCGACCAGACCGGCCCGTCGTCCATGGTGTCGGTGCGGTGGACGGGCGCCTCGCGGCGCAGCTCGTCGACCAGGGCCGGGGTGTCGGGGCGGGCCCAGAGGGCCGGGTCGGTGAGGTCGACGGCGGTGGTGGTCACCATTGCTGCTCCCTGGTGTCGTGCGCGGGGACGGAGGTCTGGCGGCCCGCCAGGAGGGTGGTCAGGAGGCCGACCGGACCGGGGCGGTCGACGGTGGCCAGGAGGTGCCCGCCGGGGACGACGTGGTGGCCGAAGTCGCCGCGGGTGTGCGCGGCCCAGCCGGTGAGGTCGGTGGCGCCGAGCATCGGGTCGTCGGCGCCGGCCACCGCGTACAGCGCGGGGCCGATCGGCGCGTGCGGGCGGTACCGGTAGGTGGCGCTGACCGCGAGGTCGGTGCGGATGCCGGCGAGTGCCAGGTCGACGAGTTCGGGCTCGGCCCGGACGACCTCCTCCAGGCCGGTGAGCCGCAGCAGCTCGGACGCGTCGAGGTCCCGGGACTCCCGCTCGGTCCACGCGGCGGGGCTGGGCGCGGCGGCGGCCACCACCAGCTCGGGGCGGCGGTCGGCGGGCAGCGCGCGGGCGGCCTCGTAGGCGAGCAGGGCGCCGAAGCTCTGCCCGTAGAAGCCGAACCGGCCACCGTCCAGGTGCGGGGCGATCGCCCCGGTCACGGCCGCCACCAGGGCGTCGAAGTCGGGCGGCATCGGGTGCCGGCTGCGCCCGCCGCGGGCCGGCGGGCGCAGCGCCCAGACCTCCGCGGCCGGGGCGAGCGCCCGGGCCAGCGGGGTGTAGGCGGTGGCGTCGCCGCCGGCGTGCGGGAAGCAGAACAGCCGGAACGGGCGGTGGGGCTGGGGCGCGGGGACGAGGAACCAGTCGCCCTCGATCCGCGGGCGGGCGGTCGGCCGGACGGCGGTGCTCATCGGACGGCCTCCCGGCGGGCGGTGAGCGCGGGGCGCGGGGCGGCCGGGCCCGCCTCGGTGGCGCGGCGGACGGCGGCGGTGAACCCGGCGAGGTCGTCGGCGTCCAGCAGGTGCCGGAGCTGGAGCTCCACGTCGAGCTTGCGGCGCAGCAGGTGGACGACGCGCAGGGCGGCGAGCGAGTGGCCGCCGAGCGAGAGGAAGTCGTCGGTGGGCTCGACGGAGGGGACGCCGAGCACGGTGCGCCAGACCTCGGCGACCAGCTCGTCCACTCCCCCGGGCCCGTCGGCCGCGGCGCTCCCGGCGGTGTCCGCCGACGGCGCGGGCAGGGCGCGGTGGTCGACCTTGCCGTTGGGGGTGAGCGGCAGTGCGGCCAGCACGGTCACGGTGGCCGGCACCAGGTGGGCGGGCACGGTGCGGCGCAGTTCGGCGAGCAGTTCGGCGGGGCGGGCCCCGCCCGTGACGTAGCCGGCCAGCCGGACGTCCCCGGGGGCGGCCTCGTACACGGTGGCCGCGGCCGCCGTGACCCCGTCCAGGGCGGCCAGGGCGTGCTCGACCTCGCCCAGCTCGACCCGGAAGCCGCGCAGCTTGACCTGCCGGTCGACCCGGCCGACGTACTCCAGCAGCCCTTCGGCGCTGCGCCGGGCCTGGTCGCCGGTCCGGTACATCCGGGCGCCCGGCTCCGTCGTGAACGGGTCGGCGACGAACCGGCCCGCCGTCAGGCCGGGGTGGCCCGGGTAGCCGTGTGCCACGCCCGGCCCGGCCAGGTACAGCTCGCCGACGGCGCCGGCGTCGGTGACCGGGGCGAGCCGGTCGTCCAGCAGGTAGGTGCGGACGCCGGGCAGCGGCTCGCCCAGGTGCGGGCCGGGGCCGGTGATCCAGGTGGTGACCGCCTCGACGGTGCACTCGGTGGGCCCGTACAGGTTGAGCGCCTCGATGCCGCCGTCGGCCAGCTCGCGCCAGGTGCGCGCGGGCACCGGCTCGCCGCCCATGAACAGGCGCGGCACCCGGGCGCCTGCCAGCGGCTCGCGGAGCAGCGGCCAGTGCGAGGGGGTCAGGTCGAGGTCGGTGACGCCGTACTCGGCGAGGAGCGCGGCGAGCCGGAGCGGGTCGGCGCGCCGGGCGTCGTCGATCACCACCAGGGTGTCGCCGCGGCAGAGCCGGGTCCACTGGGGGACGGAGGCGTCGAAGGAGACGCTGGCGTTCCAGCCGACCACGGCCGGCTCGGGGCGGTGGGCGCCGCGCTGTGCCAGGGCGTCGGCGAGGTGGGCGACGCCGCCGTGGGTCACCTCGACCCCCTTGGGCCGGCCGGTGGAGCCGGAGGTGTAGATGACGTAGGCGGAGTCGGCCGGGTGCGGGGTGAAGTCGGCGAACGGCGCGTCGCCCTCCGGTCCGTCGGCGGACGGCGCTTCGGTGTCGGGGCGGAGCACCGGGACGCCGGCCGGGACCGGCGGCGAGGTGTCGGTGCTGACCACGGCGGCGAGGCGGGCGTCGGCGGCCATGAAGGAGATCCGCTCGGCCGGGTAGGCCGGGTCCAGTGGGACGTACGCGGCGCCGGCCCGCCAGGTGGCGAGCAGCGCGACCGGCAGGTCGGCGGTCCGGGCGAGGTGGATGCCGACCCGGTCGCCGCGCCGGACGCCGTGTGCCCGGAGGGCGCGGGCCAGGGCGGCGGTGCGGCGGTCCAGGGCGGCGAAGTCGAGGCTGCCGTCGACGCCGTGCACCGCGGGCCGGCCGGGGTGGGCGGCGACCGCGGCGCGCAGCCGGGTCAGCAGGTCGACGGCGGCGGCGGGAGCGGGAGCGGAGGCAGCGGCGGGGGCGGGCTCGGTGGGGGCGGCCGGCTCGGCGAAGGTGGTCATGCGGGGGCACTCCTCGGTCAGGTCGGGCAGATCACGTCGGGTGGGGCGCGCAGGCGGGCGCGCGGGAGCGGCGGCAGCGCGCGGCGAAGGCGGGTACGCGGGGCGGGCGTCAGACGGGCGGGGCCAGCCGGGCCAGGGCCGCCGCGTAGGCGTCGATGAACTGCTCCGCGGTGGCGTCGTCGACCAGCGCGCGCTGGTGGTCCACGGCGAGCAGGACGCGGTGCGAGACCGGGTCCTGGATCAGCGAGGCGCCGAACGCGAAGCTGTTGGGCTCGTGCCGCAGGGTGGGTTCCGAGCCGATCCGGCCGTCCTCGATCCGGGCCGGGCCGAGCCGTCCCAAGGCGTGGAACCGCAGGTAGCCGAACTGGCTGTCGAGCGCGGTGTCGGCCATCATGCGGGCCAGCCGGGCGAACGGCACCCGGCGGTGCGGCATCATGTCCAGCTCCTCCCGGTGCACGTGGCGGACCAGCTCGGCCAGGTCCTCCCCCGGTTCGGCGACCAGCGGCACCGTGTTGAGGAAGAGCCCGTACACCTCGGTGCCGCCGAGCCGCTCCAGGCGGCCGTTCATCGCCAGCCCGGTGGTGACCCGTTCCCGGCCGGTGATCCGGGCGAGGGCGTGCAGGTGGGCGGCGAGGGCGACCGACTTGACCGGGACGCCGAGCGCGTCGGCGGCCCGCCTCAGCTGGCCGGGAGCGTCCGGGAGGACCCGTTCGACGGTGCGCGGCAGCTCGTGGACGTCCTCGCTGCCGGGCCAGAGCTGGCCGGTGGCGCCGTCGAGCCGCTCATGCCAGTACGCCAGGGACTCCCGGTCACCGGCCGCCGCGCGTTCGACGGCGACGAAGTCGCGGAAGGCGGTGCGGGGCGGCGGGGTGGGCGCGGAGACCGGGTCGGCGGCCAGCGCGGCGTGCCGTTCGAGGAGTTCGGCGAGCAGGGAGGTGAAGCTCCAGCCGTCGAGGATCGCGTGGTGTTCGGAGATCGTGAGCTGGAAGGCGTCGTCCGCCAGCCGCTGCACCGTGATCCGGAAGAGCGGCGGGGTCGCGAGGTCGAACGGCCGCTCGCGGTGGTCGTCGAAGACGGACCGGACCGCCGCGTCCTGCTCCTCCCCGGTCGCACCGCGCAGGTCCGCGAAGGAGACGGGGGCGGGCAGGATCCCGTGCACGAGCTGGAGCGGTTCGCCGTAGCCGGAGATGTCGAGCCCGGTCCTGAGCACGGCGTGCCGGGCCATCGCCTCGTTGACGGAGCGGCGGAAGGCGGTCTCGTCGAGGTCGCCGCCGATCCGGTAGGAGTTGACGTTGTGGTAGCTGTCGGTGCCGCCGGCGACCTCCATGTGGAAGACCATCGAGAGCTGCATGGAGACCATCGGGTAGGCGTCGACCACGTCGGACGGCAGGTCGGCCCGGTCCTCCTCGGTGACGAGCGCGAACGGCCGGTCCGCGCCGGGGTCGGCCGCCGCCGGGCGGGCCAGCGGCAGCAGGGCGGCGACGGTGGGGGCGTTGAAGACGTCGCGCAGGCCGACCTGCCAGCCCCGGTCGTGCAGGGCGCCGGCCAGCTGGACGGCCCGGATCGAGTCGCCGCCGAGGTGGAAGAAGTCGTCGTGCACGCCGATCCCGGGGACACCGAGCACCTCCGTCCAGACGCCGGCGAACAGCTCCTCCTCCGGGGTGCGCGGTTCGACGTGCCGCCCGGCCGCGACGGGCGAGGGGCGGCCCGGGGCGGGCAGCGCGGCCCGGTCGACCTTGCCGTTGACGGTGAGCGGCAGCGCGTCCAGCAGGGTGACGCTCGCCGGGATCATGTACGCGGGCAGCGACCGGCCGAGGAACCCGCGCAGGTCGCCCGGTTCGCGCCCGGTGACGTACGCGGCGAGGCGGTCGTCGTGCACGGTGACCACGCAGGCGTCGACGTCGGGGTGGGCGGCGACGGCGTTCTCGATCTCGCCGAGCTCGATCCGGAAGCCGCGCAGCTTGACCTGGAAGTCCGCCCGGCCGACGTACTCCAGTCCGCCGTCCGCCAGGCGCCTCGCCACGTCGCCGGTCCGGTAGAGCCGGGCGCCGGGCGGGCCGTACGGGTCGGCGACGAAGCGGCCCGCGGTGAGGCCGGGCCGGCCCCAGTAGCCGTGGGCGAGGCTGCCGCCGCCGATGTACAGCTCGCCGGGGACGCCGGCCGGGCACGGGCGCAGCCAGTCGTCCAGCACGAGCGCGGTGAGGTGCGGCATGGGCTCGCCGATCAGGCTCCGCCCGAAGCCCGCGCCGCCGTCGGCGACGTCGTGGGTGGTGACGTGGACGGTGGTCTCGGTGATGCCGTAGAGGTTGCAGAGCCGGGCGGGCGGCAGCGGGTCGAGGTCGTGCCAGCGCTGGACGACGCCGGGGTCGAGGGCCTCGCCGCCGAGCATGATCCAGCGCAGCGCGGGCAGGACGCGGGGGCGGCGGCGCAGGGCCGGTTCGAGCTGGCGGAGCGCCGACGGGGTGAGGCAGAGGTGGGTGACCCGCTCCTCGTCGAGGAGTCCGGCGAACTCGTCGGGCGAGCGGCTGGTCAGGTAGGGGACGACGACCAGGCGGGCGCCGTGCAGGAGCGCGCCCCACAGCTCCCAGACCGTCCAGTCGAAGGCGTAGCTGTGGAAGAGGGTCCAGACGGAGTCCGGGCCGAAGCCGAAGTGCGGCCGGCCGGAGGCCAGGAGGCGGCTGACGTGCTCGTGGGCGACGGCCACGCCCTTGGGGCGGCCGGTGGAGCCGGAGGTGAAGATGAGGTAGGCGAGGTCGCCGGGGCGGCCGACCGCCGGGGGGCGGCTCGCCGGGTGGGCGGCGATCTCACCGGCGCCTGCGGTGAGATCGAGGGTCTGCCAGGGGCCGGTGGGGGCGCGGTCGGGCCGGTCCGTGACGACCGCGGTGACGGCGGTGTCGCCGAAGACCAGGGCGGCCCGGTCGGCGGGGGCGGCGAGGTCGACCGGCACGTAGGCGGCGCCGGTCTTGAGGACGGCGAGGATCGCGACGGGGACGGCGGCGGTGCGCTCCAGCAGCAGGCCCACCCGGTCGCCGGGGCGCACCCCGCGGGCGATCAGGGTGTGGGCCAACCGGTTGGCGCGGCGGTCGAGTTCGGCGTACCCGAGGGTGCCGTCCGGGCCGCTGACGGCGGGCCGGTCGCCGTACGCGTCGGCGGCCTGTTCGAAGAGGTGGTGCAGGCAGTGGCCCCGGTCGAGCACGGCCGGGCGGTGCGACGGCCCGGCGGAGGTGAGCCGGCGCAGGGTGGCGTCCGGGTCGGTGAGCGCGGCGTCCAGCAGCTCGGCGTAGTCGGCGGTGAGGCGGCGCACGGTCGCCGGGTCGAAGAGGTCGCTGCTGTACTCGGCCTCGCCGCGCAGCTCGCCGCCGGCGCCCGGGCCGCCCGGCGCGGCCGGGTCCTGCGCGGCCGGGTCCTGCTCCGCGCCGCCCCGGGATCCGGAGGTGTCCTCGAAGACGGACCAGGTGAGGTCGAACTTGCTGGTGCCGTTGGAGCGGACGGTGCGTTCGGCGGTGGCGGCGCCGAGGACGAGCGGTGTGCGGTCCTCGCCGTGGGCGCCGAACACCACCTGGACCAGCGGCGGGTGCTGCGGGCTGCGGTCGGTACCGAGCAGGTCGACCAGCCGGTCGAACGGCACGTCGAGGTAGCCGTAGGCGTCGAAGGCGCCGTCCTGGACGTCGGCCAGCAGGCCGCGGAACGTCGCACCGGGGGCGAGCCGGATCCGCAACGGCAGCAGGTTGACGAAGTACCCCAGAAGGTCGGCGAGTTCGGGCCGGTTGCGGGTGGTGACGGGGGTGCCGACGAGCAGGTCGTCGGCGCCGGTCCAGCGGCCGATCAGCAGGGCGAAGGCGGCCAGTTGGACGGTGAACGGCGTCACGCCCTCCTGCTCGGCGAGCGCCCGGACCCGGGCAGCGCTCCCCGCCGGCAGCTCGAACGGCTCGGTGCGCCCGCGCCGGCTCCGCTCGGCCGGCCGGGGCCGGTCGGCGGGCAGCTCCAGCAGGGTGGGGGCACCGTCGAGGCGGTCCTTCCAGTAGGCGAGGTGCTCCTCGTAGGGGGTGTCCTGCTCCTCCAGCGCGTAGTCGGCGTACTGGGTGGCGAGCTCGGGCAGCGCGGCTGCCCGCCGCTCACCCGACGCGCCGTACAGCTCGACGAGTTCACGTTCGAAGACGTCGGCGGACCAGCCGTCCCAGACGATGTGGTGGACGACGAACAGGAGCGTGGTGCGGTCGTCGGCGAGCCGGATCGCCTCGGCGCGCAGCAGCGGGCCGGCGGCCAGGTCGAAGGGCTCGGCGGCCCGGTCGGTGACCAACCGGGCGGCGCGGTCGGCCCGTTCACCCTCGGGGAGCCCGCGCAGGTCGGTGACGGCGAGCGGGACGGTCAGGGTGCGGTGGACGTGCTGGCGGGGGCCGTCGGGGTGCAGCGCGAAGGTGGTGCGCAGCGCCTCGTGCCGGGCCGAGACCCCGTCCAGCGCCCGCCGCAGCAGCGCGAGGTCGAGCGGGCCGGTGACGTCGTACGTCCAGGGGGTGGTGTAGGTGGCGGCCTGCGGGTTCCAGCGGTCGAGGAACCAGAGGCCGCGCTGCAGACCGGACGCGGGCGCGGTGCGGACCACGCCGTCGGGCAGGGTCTCCGGGGCGGCACCGGCGGGGCGGGCGGCGGCGCCGGGAGGGGCGGCCGGCGCGGCGGCCGGCGGGGCGTCGGACGGGCTCACGGCCTCGTTCCCTTCGGTGGGGAGGGCGGTCGGGCGGGCGGTCGGGCGGGTCGTCGGGCGGGTCGTCGTCACGAGGCCAGCCGTTCGGCGATGGCGCCCACGGTCCGGCCGCGGAACACCACGTGCGGCGGCACCCTGGTCCCGGTGTCCTGCGACAGCCTCATGGCGACCCGGACCGCGGCCAGCGAGTTGCCGCCGATCCGGAAGAAGTTGGCGTCCGGCCCCAGGTCGTCGGCGAGCTCCAGGACGGCCCGGACGGCGTCCGCGACGAGCCGCTGGTCCGGGGTGAGCGGGTCGGCCGGGGCGTCCGCGCGGCGCGCGGCGGGGGCCGGCAGGGCACGCCGGTCGACCTTGCCGTTGGGGTTGAGCGGCAGGGCGTCGAGGACGTCCAGGGTGGCGGGCACCATGTGCTCGGGGAGCAGCGCCGCCAGGTGGTCGAGCAGCGCGTCCGGGTCGGGCGCGGTGCTGCCCGCGGTGACGTAGGCGGCGAGCCGCCGGTCGCCCGGCGCGGGTTCGTGGACGGTGACGGCGGCCTCGTGGACGGCCGGATGGCGGGTGAGGGCGTCCTCGATCTCGCCGGGTTCGACGCGGAAGCCGCGGATCTTCACCTGGTCGTCGATCCGGCCGGTGATCTCCAGCAGGCCGTCCGCGTTCACCAGGCCGAGGTCCCCGGTGCGGTAGAGCCGCTCGCCGGGCGCCCCGAACGGGGAGGCGACGAACCGTTCGGCGGTCAGCCCGGGCCGGCCGACGTACCCGTGGGCCAGGCCGCCGCCCGCCGCGTACAGCTCGCCGGTGGTGCCGGGCGGGACGGGGTTCAGCCGGTCGTCGAGGACGTGGACGGCCTTGCCGTGCAGCGGGCGGCCGATCGGGACGGAGGTGCCGGCGGCGTCGGCGGCGGTGGCGCGGTGGCAGGTGGTCAGGCCGAGGCTCTCGACCGGGCCGTAGCCGTTGGCCACGACGAGGTGCGGGTACTGCTCCAGCGCCTTGCCGACGTGCGTGACGGAGGCCCGCTCGCCGGCCGTGAAGGCCACCTTGAGGTCGTCGTAGGTCTCCGGCATCTCCTCCAGCAGGAAGTTGAACAGGCTGGCGGAGAGCTGGAGCTGGGTGACGCCGTGGCGGCGGGTCAGCTCCGCGATCGCCTGCGGGTCGGGCCGCCGGCCCGGCTGGAGGACGCAGGTGCCGCCGAAGGCCAGCGCGCCGTACAGCTCCAGGGCGAAGGCGTCCCAGGAGACCGGGGAGCACTGGAGCCAGACCTCGCCGGGGCCGAACCGGGCGTAGTCCTGGCCCAGGTAGGTGGTGGTGAGGGCGCGGTGCGGGACGGCGACACCCTTGGGGCGGCCGGTGGAGCCGGAGGTGAACATCACGCAGGCGAGGTCGGCGCCGGTGACCGGCAGGCCCGGGTCGTGGCCGGGGCGGGCCGCGACGGCGGCGGCCTCGGCGTCGAGGTCGAGGTGACGGGCGACGGGGAACGGCGGCTGGGCGTGCCGGTGGGTGACCAGCAGGGCGGCGGCGCTGTCGGCGACCGCGCCGGCCAGCCGCTCGGCCGGGAAGTCCGGGTCGAGCAGGGTGTAGGCGGCGCCGGCCTTGAGCGCGGCGAGCAGGGCGGTCACCAGGTCCGGTCCGCGTTCGACCAGGACGGCCACGGTGTCGCCGCGGCCGATCCCCTGCGCGGTCAGGTGATGGGCCAGCCGGTTCGCCCGGGTGTTCAACTCGCCGTACCCGAGACGCTGTTCGCCGGAGATCAGGGCCGTGGAGCGCGGGTCCCGGGCGGCCCGGGCCTCGAACAGGGCGTGCACGGGCGCCTCGACGGCGGCGGCCAGGGTGCCGAGCCAGGCGTCGCAGAGCTCCGCCATGGTCGCTTCGTCGAACAGGTCGGAGTCGTACTCGAAGCGGCCGGTGAAGTCGGTGCCCCGGTCGTCGACGGAGATCGACAGGTCGAAGCGGGAGACCGGGTTGGAGTGGAGTTCGCGGGTGACCTCGGTGCCGCCGATCACCAGCGGCCGGGAGTCCAGCGGGTGCAGCTCCAGCAGCACCTGGCAGAGCGGGTTGCGGTCCTCGGTGCGGTCGTCCGGCCGGTCCTCCAGGACGGCGCCGGCGATGTCGTCGAACGGCGTCTCCTGGTGGCGGTAGCCGGCGATCGCCACCTCGCGGACGTGCCGGACCAGTTCGCGGAAGTCCCCTGCCTCGTCGAGCCGCACGCGCAGCGGCAGCAGGTTGACGAAGTAGCCGATCAGGGCGTCGAGTTCGGCCCGTCCGCGGAGACTCACCGGGGATCCGAGCACCAGGTCGCGCTGCCCGGTGCGCCGGTGCAGGGTGAGCGCCAGACCGGCGAGCAGCACCATGAACGGCGTGGCGTCCTCGCCGCGGGCCAGGGCCCGGACGGCCTCGGCGACCGGCCGCGGCATGGCGAACCGGTGGAAGGCTCCGCGGAACGCCTGCACCTCCGGCCGGGGGCGGTCGGCGGGCAGCACGGGCTCGGTCGGCGAGTCCCGCAGGTGCTCGCGCCAGTAGTCGAGGCGGCTGCCGGCGGTGGCGTCCTCGTACTGCCAGGCGCTGTAGTCGGCGTACTGCACCGGCAGTTCGGGCAGGACGGCGGGGCGGCCGGCCGCCAGGGCCTCGTAGAGTTCGGCGAGTTCGGACTCCAGGACGGGCAGCGAGCCCTCGTCCCAGACGATGTGGTGGCAGAGCAGCAGCAGGGTGGACGCGGCGCCGGACCGGTAGAGGTGGGCGCGGACCAGCGGCCCGGTCTCCAGGTCGAACGGGACCAGCGCGGCCCCGGCGAGCAGCTCGCCCACCTGCTCGGGGCCGGCGTCCACGACGGTGAACGGCAGTTCCACCGACGGGTGGACCACCTGCCGGGGGCCGTCCTCGCCGAACGTGAAGGTGGTCCGCAGGGCCTCGTGGCGGTCCACCACGCCGGCCAGCGCCCGCCGGAGCAGCTCCGGATCGACCGGGCCGGCGAAGCGGAACACCCACGGCACGACGTAGGTCGGCGCGCCCGGGTTCCACTGGTCGAGGAACCAGAGGCCGCGCTGGAACTTGGAGAGCGGCGCCTCGCAGGCCCCCGCCCCGGACAGGACCGGGCGCCCGCCGCCCGCCGAGGCGGTGACGGCGGCGGCGAACTCCGCGAGGGTCGGCGCGTCGAAGATGGTGTACGGCGAGATCATGCCGAAGACGTCGAAGACCCGGCCGACCACCCGCACGGCGGTGAGCGAATCCCCGCCCAGGTGGAAGAAGTTGTCGTCGGCACCGACCTCGGGCACCCCGAGCACGTCCGCCCAGACGGCGGCGATCAGCTGCTCGGCCGGGGTGCGCGGCGGGCGCCGGCCGGCGGCCGGGGCGGCGGGCGCGGTCCGCGGTTCGGGCAGCGCCGCCCGGTCCACCTTGCCGCCGGCGGTCAGCGGGAATGCCTCCAGCGGGGTGACGGTGGCCGGGACCATGTGCTCGGGCAACCGCTCGGCCAGGAAGGCCCGCACCTCGGCGTAGTCGGGGGCGGTCCCGGTCGTGTAGGCGGCCAGCCGGCCCTCGTACGCCACCACGACGGCTCCCGCGACGCCCGGGTGGGTGGCCAGCACCTGCTCGATCTCGCCCGGTTCGACGCGGAAGCCGCGGATCTTCACCTGGTGGTCGGCGCGGCCGACGAATTCCAGCGGCGCCTCCGTCCCGGTGCCGTCCGTCGCCCAGGTGCCGTCCGTTGCCCCGGTGCCGTCTGCCGTGCCGGGCTCCGCCGCCCGCCGGACGACGTCGCCGGTCCGGTACATCCGGGCGCCCGGCTCCGGCGCGAACGGGTCGGCGACGAACCGGCCCGCCGTCAGGCCGGGGCGGCCGTGGTAGCCGGAGGCCAGCAGCGGCCCGCCCAGGTACAGTTCGCCGGCCGCACCGGGCAGCACCGGCCGCAACCGGTCGTCCAGCACGTACGCCCGCCGGTCGCCGAGCGGGCCGCCGATCGGCACCACGTCGCCGACTCCGGCGGCCGGGCCCGCCGACGCGTGGACGGTGGCCGTGATCACCGTCTCGGTCGGCCCGTAGGCGTTCAGCAGCGGCACGCCGGTGGCGGCCCACCAGCCGGCGGCGGTGTCCGGGTAGAGCCGGTCGCTGCCGGAGATCATCAGGCGCAGGGTGCGCGGCGCGCGGCCGCGCTCACGGAGGACGGCCACCACGTCCTGGAAGTAGCCGGCGGCCAGGTTGGCCACGGTCACGCCCTCGTCGTCCAGCAGGTCGAGCAGCGCGGCGGGTGCCACCAGCTGCTGTTCGGGGACGACGACGCAGGCGCCGGCCGTGAGGGCGGCGAGCACCTGCTCCACCGCCACGTCCACGGTCGGGCGGGCGAAGTGCAGCACCACGTCGTCCGCCGTGAGGCCGAACCGTTCGACCGCGGCGGCCAGGTGGCCGGTCAGCGCGGCGAGCGGGACGTGCACGCCCTTGGGGCGGCCGGTGGTGCCGGAGGTGTAGACGAGGTACCCGGCGGTGGCCGACGCGTCCGCTCCCGGGACGCCCGTGCTGCCGGGCGAGCCGCCGGACGCCGCCGGGCCGAGGTCGACGAGCTCCCCGTCGGTGTAGGCCAGGGTGGCGCCGGCGTCCTCGCGGATCCAGCGGTTGCGTTCCTCGGGGGCGTCCCGGTCCAGCGGCAGGTAGGTGGCACCGGCCCGGAGCGCGGCGAGCAGGCCGACCACGTGGTCGAGCCGGTCCCGGCCGGTGACGGCCACCGTCCGGCCGGGGGCGATCCGGGCGGCGAGGGAGCCGCTCAGCTCGTCCAGTTCCCGGTAGCCGACCGTCCGGCCGCCGAGCCGTACGGCCGGCCGGTCCGGGGACCGGCGTGCGACGGACGTGAAGGGGAAACCGCGAGATTCCATCATCCAACCCCGATGAATTAGCGAGTGAATTTGCGACGCTGCCGGTAGTGGTACCGACCTTAGGACGGCTTTTCCGGGCCGATCGGCAGAATGCGCGGAAGTGCATCGGCAGTTTCAACTGCCGCTTGCAGCCTGCCTGTTGAGAAACAAAGGCAGCCCGTCGACACGCACGGGGCGCGTCGGCGGGCTGCCGGGAACTACCGCTCTCCTAACCTGCCGCGGACATTCCGGGGAATTCCGCGGACCACACGTCGTCACCGTCCAGCGCGGCCGGCGTGTACTTCCCGAGTGCGCTGATCAGCAACCGGAGTTCGAGGGCGAGGCAGTCCGCGAACCGGACCAGCCCGGCCTCCGGGTCCTCGGCGGTGGCGAGCAGCGCCGCCCGGCCCAGCCCCACCGCGCGGGCACCGAGCGCCAGGCTCCTGACCGCCCGGCCGCCCTCCCAGATCCGCCCGGACACCAGCAGGCAGGGCGGCGGCCCGGCCACCGCCAGCCGGCGCAGGCACTCCGCCAGCGGCAGGCCGACCTGCGCGGGGAAGACCCCGGGCGCCCAGCCCGTCCCACCCTCGGCGCCGTCCACCGTGACGGCGTCGGCCCCCGCCCCGGCCGCCACCCGGGCCGCCTCGGCGACGTCCCGGCCGGGGTGCAGCTTCACCCAGACCCGGGCCCGGGGGAAGTTGTTGCGCATCAGCCGGACCTGCTGGCGCAGGATCTCCGCGGTGAAGGTGCCGGGCGTGCTGGACCTCAGCACCCGCCCGTCGCCGAACACCCGGTCCAGCCCGTACCGGTCACCGAGCCGTCCGGCCGCCCCGGCGTCCAGCACGGTCATCCCGCCCAGGCCCGGCTTCGCCCCCTGTCCGACCTTCAACTCGAAGGCCAGACGCCCGGATTCGAGCAGCGGAAGGGCCGCCGGGTCGCTGTAGACGAGGTTCCACACCTCGGCGTCGGCGTCCTCGGTGGACTGCTGGACGGCGACTCCACCGAGCCCGTCCGGCAGCTCCCCGGCGTAGGCGCGCAACCGGCCGAGCAACGCCCGGTCGGCCGCCTCGCCGAGCCGGCCGTAGCCGTTCACCGGGACGACGTTCTCCCCGATCACCATCGGCAGGCCCAGCGCCCCGGCCTGCCGGCTGAGCGCGAGGCCGAGGTCCCCGCCGGCCGCCCGGGTGGACCCGAGGGCGGACACGTAGACCGGCAGGGCGGAGGTGAACCCGCCGACGGGAGTGACGAGTTCGACGTCCCGGTAGTCGGGCTCACGCCCCAGGTCGATCAGCTTGGCCAACCGCTGCGGCATGAAGACGGGCGGGACGAGGCGCAGCGCGTCCAGCGGGTCCCGCGGATCCCGCCGCCCGTCGTCGCGCTCGGCGCCGAACAGGACCCGGCCGTACTCGCCGGGCGGGGGGAACGCCGCCGCCGCGCCCGAGCGGGCGCGCTGCCGGACCTCCTCCTCCGGGAAGCCGGGCGCGGAGAGGTCGCTCACGGGGACACCACCCCGGCGATCTTCGGGAAGGCGCTGGCCTGCCAGACCTCGTCCAGCCCGGCGACGTAGCGGGTCAGCCGCTCGACGCCGATGCCGAACCCGGCGCTGCCGGGCACGCCTTCGCGGACCAGGTCCAGGTACCAGCGGTACTTCTGCGGGTTCTCGCCGGTCTCCCGCATCCGGGTGACGATCTCCGCGTAGTCGTTGGTGCGCTGGCTGCCGCTGCACAGCTCGCCGTAGCCCTCGGCCGCGATCAGGTCGAAGTTCCGCAGCAGACCGGGGTCGTCCGGGCTCTCGCGGTCGTAGAAGCCGCGGGAGCCCTTCGGGTAGTCGGTGACGAAGAACGGCCGGTCGCGCCGGGAGGAGAGCAACGCCTCGCCGGCCCAGTCGAGTTCGGCGTCCGGGCTCTGCGGGTGGCCGAGCTCCTGGAGTTCGGCCACCGCCCCGGCGTGCCGCATCCGGCCGAACGAGCCCTTCAGTAGTTCCGTGAACGCGTCGGTGTCCCGGCCGAGTTCGGCGAAGTCCTTCGGCAGCTCGCGGACCGCGCTGCCCACCATGTGCACCACCAGCTCCTCGACGAGCCGGACGGCGTCGTCCCGGCTCGCGCCGGCCACCTCCACGTCCAGCTGGTGGAACTCGGCCAGGTGGCGGCCGGTCCCGGCGGTCTCCAACGGCTCCAACCGGACGTTCGGCGCGATGCAGAAGATCTTGTCGAAGGCCAGCAGCGAGGCCTGCTTGTAGAGGATGGCGCTGGTCATCAGCTTGTAGCGGTGGCCGTAGAAGTCGATGTCGACCTGCTTCGAGCCGCGCGAGCCCGGGTCGGTGACCGGGCCGATGATCGGCGGGAGCAGTTCGGTGAATCCCTGAGCCCTCAGGAACTCGCGCGCGGCGGTCAGGAGTTGGTACTGGATCCGGAGCGCGCTGCGGGTGGCCGGGGAGGTCAGGTGCCGCCCGGGGTCGACCGGCCCGGAGGCCGCGGAGGGCGCGGGGGAAGAGGAGGTGGCGGAGGTGGATGGCCCGTGGTCGGTCATGGCGAGGTGAGTCCCAACTCTCGTCGTGCGGCGGGTGTGCGGGGCGTTTCGGGGGTCGTGCCGCCGGAGCGCGCGACGGCACCGGCGGCGGCGCGGGCGTCGTACGTCCGCTGGACGTGGGAGAGCGCGGTGAGCAGCTCGGCCGAGCCGAGGATCGGCGGACGCGGTCCGCCCGACAGACCGGCGATCGGCATCGATCCCACACCCGACCAGGACAGCCGGCCGTCCGGACCGAGCGAACTGCGGGCCCGGCCGGCGTTGTCGGGGTGCAGGCAGTACGGAACGTCCAGGTAGCCGGCGGCGAAGGCCCGGACCAGCGCGCGCCCGACATCGGTGTCCAGCTCCAGCACGGCGCCGATCAGCGCCCGCGCCTCCGCCTCGATCCCGGTGTCCCGGCCGGCGACCCGCACGGCGGTGCTCGACGGTGGGGCGGCCGGGCGCAGGCGGGCGCGCTCGTCGGCGGCGGCTGCGGCGGCCGTCTCCAGCGCGGTGACGTTCTCCCCGACCGTCGGGATCCGGTGCGCCTCGGCGGTGGTCTTGACGATCAGACGGGCCGCCCCGGTCCGCACCGCCAGCCGGGCCGCCTCCTCCAGCAGCAGCCGGGCACCGCCCGGCGAGCGCGGGAAGACGCCCATGTAGGCGTAGAGGACGATGTGCCGGTCGACGTCCGGCAGCAGCTCGTCGGCGAGCCGGCCGAGCACCGTGAGCGCCTCCTCGTCCTGCCGCAGGTCGGCCTGCTGGGCGTAGCTGAGCGAGATGCTGCGCAGCCCGTGCTGCCGGAAGAACAGCCCCTCCAGCACGCTCACCGCGATCAGCAGGCTCGGCGGGCAGAGCTGCCCCATCAGACAGCCGCCGAACGTCTCCAGATGCGGCTCGGCGCCGAACTCGCGGATCGAGGCGAGCAGTTCGCAGCTGCGCTGCCAACAGGCCACCGCCTCGTGCAGCGGCGTCCGGCTGTAGGGCAGGCAGTACGAGACGGGGCCGCCCTCGGTGGCGTCCAGACCGACCGCCAGCAGGGCCCGCACGATGTGCTCCGGCATCGCCGAACCGTGCCGGACCTGCACCGGGAAGCCCGCGTCCACGACCCCGCGGAGCACCGCGCGGGTGACGTCCGCCGAGTGGGTGGCGATCGGGTAGCCGTTCAGGCCGACCCCCTCGGCGAGGGCGCGCCGGGCGGCGGCGAGGTCGCCGGTCCGCGTGTAGCTGTCCAGGGTGAGGGTGCCGACCGTGACGGCCGCCGCGTCCCGGGTGGCGAGCAGGCCGTCGCGCATCCGCAGCGGGTCGGCCATGCCCATCCGCGGCTGGACCACCAGGGCGCCGGCCGCCCGGGCCTGGGCCACGAAGGCGCCGAAGCCGGTCACAGCAGCACCCCGATCGACAGCGACCGGAGGTAGGACCGGAACTCCGCCACCGAGCCGCCCTCCTCGAAGACCCCGTCGAACCCGGCGGCCAGCAGAGCCTGTTGCCGGGTCGGGTCCCCCGAGCCGGCGATGCCGAGCTTGCCGCCGATCACGGTCGGCGTACGGCCCAGCTCCGGGCAGGCCCGCAGGGCGCCGATCACCCGCATGCCGTCGTTGAACCCGTGCCCGTTGACGCTGCTCAGGACGATGAGGTCCGGTTCGGCGCGGCGGCACTCGGCGACCAGCAGCTCGTCCGGCACGCAGGCGCCCAGGTTGGTGACCCGGTGCCCGAGCTCCTCCAGCAGCAACTGGAGGAAGACCAGGTTCCAGGTGTGCGAGTCCGAGGCCATGGTCGTCACGACGACGTCCAGGCCGGCGGCCCGGGCCGTTCCGTGCTGCTTCAGCTGCTCCACGGTGCAAAACCTTTGGTGTCGGTAGGTGGTGGGGGTCCCGGCCGGCGGTCGCGGGTGTCCGGGGCGGTGCGCCTCCGGGGAGGGGCTCGGCCGGCTCGCCCCGGCGACGCCGGGCCGGACGGCCGACCGGGCTGTCCGGCCGTGAACAGAACGCTAGGGAGCATCGGCCCTCCGGACCGGCAGCTCGCCCGGCAAGAGACGGGCAGTATCGCCCCGCGCCGCACGTCGCGTCCGGCGCCCGACGGCGTCCCACGGGCGGCGGCCGGTGGGCGGCGGCCTGCCGGAAGGCGGCGCGGCCCGACCGGTCAACCCGCCGTCGCCAGCACCGGGTACGCGGCGCCGAAGAGTCTGCGGCAGAGGTTCAGCACGGTGAACCGGACGCCCTCACGGGCCTGGACGCTCCGGATCAGCCCGCTCGCCAGCAGCTCGTGCACCGCCGCGAAGCACTCCTGCGGCGGCCGGCCGGTGAGCTGGACGGCGTCCTCCCCCGACCAGTCCCCCGGCTCCGCCGCCAGCCGCTCCAGGAGGTCCCGCTGGCCGAGCGTCAGCCGTTCCAGTGCCGCGCCCAGCGCCGCCCCGACGTCACCGCGCCCGCCGTACCCGGCGGGCGGCGGCGCCAGGTGGAACGGCCCGTCCGCCAGCCGTGCCACCAGCTGGCGCGGCGAGAGCACCGTCGACCAGCCGGCCGCCAGTTCCAGGGCGCCGGGCAGGCCGTCGAGCTGGCGGCAGAGCGCGGCCACCGCGGGCGCCTCGTCGCGCTCCAGCCGGTAGCCGGGGCGCAGCCGCCGCAGGTGCGAGAGGAGCAGCCGGACGGCGCCGACCTCGGCCAGCGCGACCGGGTCGTGGTCGAGTTCGGGCCCGGGGGTGGGCAGCGGGGCGAGCGGGATCACCTGGCCGCCCGGCAGCGGCTGCGGCACCCTGGCGGTGATCAGCACCCGCAGGCCGGGGCAGTGCTGGAACAGCTCGTCCAGCAGGACGGCGTCCACCCCGGCGTCCGCACCGTCCAGCACCAGCAGCGTGGGACGGTCGCCGATGGCCCCGGCGAGGTCGGCGCGTCGTTCGGTCCCGGCGGCCGGGAGCCGGGCGCAGTCCAGCCACCGCACCGACCAGTGGGCCGTGAGGTGCAGCCGGCGGGCCACCTCCAGGACCAGCCGGGTCTTGCCGACTCCGCCGAGACCGGCCACGGTGACCAGCCGGTCACCGTGCACGGCGAGGGCGTCGGCCAGCACCTCCACCTCCAGCTCGCGGCCGACGATCGCGCCGCGGGCGACCGGCGGTGCGGTCGGTTCCTCCCGGGGCTCCTCGGCGAGCGCCTGGCGGCGCGCGGCCGCCTCGAAGGCCGTCCGGTGGCGGCCCTCCAACCGCAGCGCGTCGGCCAGCAGCCGGACCGTCTCCTGCCGGGGGCGCTGTACCCGGCCGCTCTCCATGTCCCGGATCGCCCGGACGCTCAGGGTCGCGTGGTCGGCGAGCACCTGCTGGGTCAGGCCGACCCGCTCGCGCCGGATCCTGAGGACCTCTCCGAAGCCCGCCGTCGACTGCAGCGACTGACCGCCGTCCATGCCTCGTCCGCCTTCCGTGGGGTGACCGACTACCGGGGACCGGCGGTCCGCACGGCCGCCGGGCACGCCGGGGGCGGCGCCGACCGGACCGGCCGTCGAACCGTGTTCCCCCCTGGCGCCGATGCTCCACGGCGCGGTTCTACGGCCGATCAACGGCCGATCACCGCATGTTCACAAGACGTCCGCATCGCCCACGAACCCTCCGGGGGCCGGGTCCCCGGACCGTGGCGCGCCGCTCGGACCGACGCGACCGGCCCGGCCGGACCGCGGCGGGAGGCTGCACCGGGCGCGGCCCGCCCGAACGCGCCCCCGAACGCGCCCGTCCGAGACGGCGTCAGGTACCGCGGGGCGCGTCCCGTCGACGGCCGGACGGCGCCCGCCCGGTCACCGGGAGAGCGAGGCCAGGCTGAGCAGGAGGTGCGCGGACTCGGGGTGCTGGAAGTCCGAGTGCGCACCGGCCGGCGCCAGCCGGCGGCCCGCCCGGCTGCCCCGGTACACCTCACCGGCGTCGATGTTGACGATCGGGTGGTCGAGCGCCTGCCGCGGATAGGGCGTACTCGTCGCCCGCAGCCGCTCGGAGTACTGCGCGACCGGCGCCGACCCCGTCCCGGAGTGCCCGATCCCCGGCCGGCCCTCGGCCCGCAGGTGCCAGAAGCCGGTCGCCCGGTCCCAGCGCGAGTGGGTGAGCACCACCGGCCCGCGCAGGGGCGCCCCCGACCGGCCCGCTGCGGCGAAGAGGCGGGGGAACAGCCGGTCGAAGGCGTCCCGCGGCGCCGCCATCTGGAAGATCAGCGCGCTGTCCGCCGTGAACGGCCGCGCCGGATCGGCCTTCCCGCTCCAGCCCAGCACCTGCGGCCCGGCGGCGGGCCGCTCCGCCGCCCACTGGACGGCCTCGCAGAGGAACCGGCCGCCGAAGGAGTGCCCGACCAGGTGCAGGTACTGCCCCGACCGGTTGGCCAGGACCGCCGGATCGGCCGGGTTCCCGCGCCCCGCGTCCAGGTACCCGAGCAGGTGACCGATCACGTAGCCCGCCTGTCCCCGGCCGGGCCCGCTCATGGCGTGCGCGCGGTCGCGGATCCGCCGGTAGCCGCCGAGCGACGGCACGCTCGACGACGGCCAGCGCACCACCACGCACCACGGCCGGTACCCGCGCGCCAGTCCCGGGTACGCCTCCGGCGCCCGGCCGCGCAACCCGGCCGCCCGTTCGACCAGTCCGGCCGCGGTTCGGGTCGCCGCCGACCGGCCGGTGTTCCAGCCGTGCACGTACACGTAGATGTCGGTCGCCCGTGCGGGCACCCGCAGATACCGGGCCAGGTGCTCGGCGACCCGTGACTCGGGCACCGGCGTCCGCGTCCCGGGGACGAGCAGCCGGCCCCGCTCGTCGAGGTCCACCACGGCGGGGGCAGTCATGTCGTGAGCTCCAGGATGCTGTCGATACCGCAGTGCAGGGAGTAGGTGAGCGCGAGCGGATTGCCGTAGTCGTCGACGAACCGCCGGGCCAGTTCCCGGGTGATCTCCCCCGCGGTGAACTCGCCGGTGAGGTACAGGTCGAGGAAGGCGAAGGCGTACTCGGCGGCGAACACCTGCGGGATCTCGATCTGCGGTCCGAGCACCCCCCTCGCCCCCAGTTCCACCAGGGCCCGGCCCAGGTGCTCCAGCTCGGCCGCCGCCGACTGCCCGGCGTGGCAGGCGTTGAGCAGCACGAACGGCCGGAACAGCGCCTCCGGTTCGTCGAGGTGCGCGCGCCGCTGACGGCGCACCAGGTCGGCGTCGATGTCCCGGGTGTCGGAGAGCCGGACGGCGAGCTGGGCGAACGGGGTGCCGTTGTCGACGAACTGGCCGTGGCACCAGAAGTACATCAGGTCCTCGTCCAGGACCGCACCGGCGAGCGCCTCCAGGAAGCGGGCCGACTCGGTGCGCACGGTCAGCTCGGTCCGCTCCTCCAGCAGCTTCCGGACCTCCGGCGCCCGGCCGACCGACTCCAGCGTGGCGTCGGTGTTGAGGCTGGTCACCGCCCGGGCGCGGGTCGGGTGGGCGACCTGGATGCGCTGGTAGGACGAACCGGTCTGCTCGACCTGGTGCCGGTGGCCGAGGAAGTCCTTCCAGGGCTCGCCCGGGCCGCTGTCCACCGCCATCATGGGCCAGGGCAGGTGGAGGTCCGAGTCGAAGCTGACCCGCAGCGGCCCCTCCTCGGTGAGCGCGCCGACGAGGAACGCCCTGAACTCGGCGAGGTTCCGGTCCGGTCCCTCCAGCATCGTCTCCAGGAGGTAGCGGCCCTCCTCCGCGAGCTCCGTCATGCGGTTCTCGGCCAGCTTCACCTGGTCGGACAGGTCGACGGCCGACGCGAACGGGTACGCCAGGGGCATCCCGTCCTCGTCCGTCGTCTGGTAGTTGACCAACTGGTCCCGCCAGGCCGCCCGCAACCGGGCGGCCCTCTGCAGCAACCGGGTGGCCGGGACGTCCAGGAAGGCGTGATGGCCCCGGGTCAGCGGCGAGCGCTCGCCCGGCCGGTTGGCGGACATGTGCAGGAGGTCGGCGGTGCCGTGCCGCCGCAGCGACACCTCCAGGTCCAGCGGCTCCGGGCCGCGCGGACCCGGCCGGTACCCCGGATCGCCCCGGTCCGGCAGCAGCGGCTCCGGGCCGCGCGGACCCGGCCGGTAGCCCGGGCCGCCCTGGCGCGGCAGCAACGTGAAGTCGGCAGAGGGGTTCTGCCGGATCTGGACGACGAGATCCCGGGGCACGGGCTACTCCTGCTCCTCTTCCTGGACGGTGACGGCGGGGGTGACGTCGACGGCGGTCTCCAGGTCCTGGAGGGCGACGCCGTAGCCCCGGTCGTAGACGGTGATCCGGATCCGGTGCCGGCCGGACGCGGCCGGCGTCAGGGCGAACTCGGCGGGCGGACCGGCCGGGTCGTAGACGGTGACCGGCGGGTCGATCACCGCGTCCGAGGCGACGGCCGCGACCAGGTGCAGCTCCGGCAGTTCCGGCGCCCCGCCGGGGTCGGCGGGGTCGGCGGGGTCGGTGGGCTCCGCGCGGTCGGCGGGGTCTGCGGGCGCGGCCCCGGACGGGTCCACGTCCGGCTCGAACCGCAGCTCCAGCCGGGCCGGGACGCCCACCGCGGGCTCGTCGAGCAGGGTGATCCGGGGTCGCCAGGCGACCCGGGCGGCCGGTACGCCGACCGGACTCGCCGGGTCGCGCGGGGCGACGGCCGCCCCGAAGGGTTCGGCGGGGGCTTCCTCGTCGGGCGCCGCCTCGACGGGGGCTTCCCCGCCGGGCGAGACGAGGCCGGGAGCGGGCTCGCCGGGCGCGACCGGCTCGGACACGGCAGGGCCGGTCGCGGCCGGGTCGGGCACCGCGGGGCCGGGCTGGGCCGGGCCCGGCCCAGCCGGACCGGTGGGCTCGGCCGGACCGGGTTCGGTCGTGTCCGAGCGGGCCGCCGGCAGAGCGGCCGGGGCCCGCCGGGACGGCAGCGGCGCGGCCGGCTCCGGGGCGGCCCCCGCCCCGGCCGCCGCCCGGCTCTCCACGGCGAGCGGGTGCCCGGCCCCCATCACGGCGTCCCGCCCGGCGCGGACGGCGGCGAGCAGGTCCGCCGCGGTCTCGTGCCGCCCGGCCGCCGCCAGTGCCCGGGCCAGGCCGACCGCCAGTGTGGGGAACAGCTCGGAGTCCCCCGTCCGGCGGCCGGCCACGGCCACGATCGGCTCGTCGGTGTCACGGTGCCCGGCCGCGAGCAGAGCGGGGACCCCGGAGGACAGGCCCTCGCGCCGGAGCCCGCGGTCCTCGACCACGGCCTCGTACACCCGCACCGCCCCGGCGTGGTCCCCGGCCCGGTGTCGGGCGAAGGCCAGATCCTGGCGGATGCCCAGGGTGCGCGGGTGGTACGGCCCCCGGTTCCCGGCGCTCTCCTCGGCGAGCTCCCCCAGCAGGACCACCGCGCGGAACGGCCGCGCGCCGAGCGCCAGCAACAGGGCGTGCGCCACCCGGCACTCCACCGTCTCGGTGTGCGCGGCTCCCAGCGCCTTCGTCGCCCGGTCGACCAGGGAGGCGACCAGGGTGACGGCCGTGCCGGTGTCACCGGCCAGATGGGAGGCGTAGGCGAGGCGGCGTCCGGTCAGGAAGACCCCGGGGTGGTTCGGTCCGAGCGCCCGCACCCAGTCGGGCACCAGCGCGGAGAGCTCGTCCACCGCCGCGCGGTAGTCCCCCGCCCTCCGCAGCGTGACGCCGAGGCTCGAACGGGCGTCCAGCACCGTCCGGTGGTCCGGGCCGAGCGCGTCGGCGGCCACCGCCCGCAGGTCGCGGTACCGGGCCGCGGCCTCCGGGTACCGGCCCGCCTCGCGGAGGGTGTACGCGATGCTGTCCAGGACGTCCAGGGTGACGGGGTGGCCGGCCCCTCGCAGCCGCGTCAGGTCGTCCCTGAGGGACTCGAAGAGCTCGACGGCGGCCGTGTGGTCCCCGCTCCACCGCAGGGCGTGCGCCAGGTCGGAGCGCGCGACGAGGCTGTCCAGGTGGTCGGAGCCGTGGATCCGGACGGAGTCGGCGACCAGGAGCTCCTGTTCCCGGACCGCCTGGCGGTGACGGCCCGCCTCCCGGTGCGTGAGGGCACGATGGCGGCGTTCGTCGAACGTGGCGGGGTGGTCCGGCCCCTGGATCCGGGCCCGGTCGGCGATCAGGGCCTCATAGAGGTCGGCGGCCACGCGGTGCGCCCCGGTGTTCCGGTGGAGGGCGGCCGCCCACGACCGTGCGTCCAGGGTGTCGGGGTGTTCCGCGCCCTGGAGGCGGAGACGGTCCTCGACGAGGCGCGTCCGCTCGTCCAGGGCCTCGCGGACGCGTCCGGCCTCCGTGAGGGCGTACGCCACGGAGGCCCGGGCGTCCAGGGTCTCCGGGTGCTCCGGGCCCTTGAGGCGGATCCGGTCCCGGAGCAGCGTCTCGCGGACCGCCAGTGCCCCCGGCCCGTCCCCCGCACGGCTCAGCGCCCAGGCCAGTATCGAACGGGCCGCCAGGGTCTCGGCATGGTCGGGGCCGTTGATCCGGAGCCGGTCCGCCAGCAGTGCCTCCTGCCCGGCGAGCGCTTCGCGGAACCGGCCGGCGAGAACGAGCGCGTGCAGCAGGCCGACCCGCCCGGCCAGTGTCTCCGGATGGTCGGGCCCCTGGAGTCTGAGCCGATCCCGGTGGAGGGCCTCGTGGAGCGCGACGGCGCGGAGCGGGTCACCGGCTTCCAGGTGGGTCCAGGCCAGCCCGTACCGGGCGACGAGCGTCTCGGCGTGGTCCGCGCCCGACACCCGCGTCCGGTCCGCCAGCACGGCCCCGTAGAGCTCCAGCGCGCGGGCGTGGTCCCCGGCCTGCCGACACGCCAGGGCCAGCCACCACCGCGTGTTGAGCGTGCCCGGGTGGTCCGGCCCCTGGACACGGGACCGGTCCGCGGCCAGGTCCTCCAGGAGGAGGACCGCACGGCCGTGGTGGCCGGCGTCCGTGCAGGCCCTGGACAGGGCCCACCGCGCGTCGAGCGTGTCGGGGTGGAACGCCCCCTGCACCCGGGTGCGGTCGGCGACGACTTCCTCGTGCAGGTCGACGGCGCGCCGGTGGTCGCCGCTCCCCTGGACGGCGGAGGCCCTGCCGGAGCGGGTGCTCAGCGTCGTGGGGTGGTCGCCGCCCTTCAGCCGCAGGCGGTCGGCCAGCAGCAGGTCGTACAGCTCGACCGCGCGGCCGTGGTCGCCGGTCTCCCGGCAGGTCCACGCGAGCCACCCCCGGGCGACGAGCGTCTCGGGGTGGTCCGCCCCCTGAAGACGGGTCCGGTCGGCGACCAGGGATTCGAACAGGCCGATCGTCCGGCGATCACCCGCCGCCTGGTGCGCGGTCGCCAGACCGGACCGGGCGTTCAGCGTGTCCGGGTGGTCGGAGCCGAACAGGCGCGTCCGCGTCGCCACCAGTGCCTCGTACTGCTCGATCGCGCCGCGGTGCCGGCCGGCCTCCCGGAGCGCGAGGGCGAGGTCCGCCCGCAGACCGAGGACGTCGGGGTGCGTCGGACCCTGGAGGCGGGTCCGGTCGGCCACCAGGGCCTCGTAGGACTCGACGGCCCGCCCGTGCCGCCCCGCGTTGCGGAGCGCCAGGGCGAGGCTGGCCCGGGCGACCAGGGTCCCGGGGTGGTCGGGGCCGTGAAGGCGTTCCCGGTCGGCCAGCAGGGCCTCGTACAGGTCGAGGGCCCGCAGGTGCTCGCCTGCGTCGCTGCACGCCCAGGCCGTGCCGCCCCGGGCGGACAGCGTCTCGGGGTGGTCGGCGCCCGACACCCGCAGCCGGTCGGCGACCAGTTCCTCGTAGAGGCCGATCGCCCGGCGGTGCTCGCCGGCGCTCCGGCACGCCCAGGCCCACCACCACCGGGTGTCGAGCGTCTCGGGGTGGTCGGCCCCCTGGAGCCGGGTGCGGTCGGCCACCAGCGCCTCGAACCGGTCCACCGCCCGGCCGTGCAGGCCGGAGACCGAGCAGAGCCAGGCCAGCGTCCACCGCGTACCGAGCGTGCCGGGGTGGTCCGCGCCCTGCACGCGCGTCCGGTCCTCGACCAGCGCCTCGGCGAGGTCGACCGCCCGCCCGTCGTCTCCGGCCCGCTGCCACGCGCGGGCCAGGTGGGACCGCTCCGCGAGGGTGTCCGGATGGTGCGGGCCCTGGACGCGCAGCCGGTCGGCGACCAGCGCCTCGCGGTCGGCGAGCTCCTGCCCGGCTGCGCCGGCGAGGCGGCGGGCCTCGGCCAGCTCCGAGCGCTCCTCCAGGGTGTCCAGGTGGTCAGGCCCCTGGATCCGGCGGCGGTCCTGGACCACGGCCTCGTGAACGGCCACGGCGCGGCGGCGCTCGCCGGCCTTCTGGTACGCCCACGCCAACCGGGAGCGGGCGTCGAGAGCGTCGGGGTGGTCGACGCCCAGCACCCGGATGCAGTCCGTGTGAAGGCTCGCCGATTCGGCCACCACGCCCGTCGGATCGCCGGCCTCGACGCGTGCCCTCACCAGCCGGCCCCGGGCGTCCAGGGTCTGCCCGTGGTCCGCGCCGAGGGTGCGCGTGAGGTCGCGGACCACGGCCTCGTGCTCGTCGACGGCGGCGCGGTGGTCGCCGGCGGCCGCGTGGGCGGCGGCGAGCCAGCCCCGGCTGGTGAGCGTGTCGGGGTGGTCGGCGCCGAGCACCCTGGTCCGGTCGGTGACGGCCTGCGCGTAGAGCGTCAGCGCGAGCCGGTGCTCCCCGGCGGTGAGCTGGGCGTAGGCGAGGCTGTTCCGGCCGGCCAGGGTGTCCGCGTGGTCGGGGCCGAGGACCCGTACGAGGTCCTCCTGGAGGAGCTCGAACTCCGCGACCGCCTCCAGGCGGTGGCCCGACACCTGGAGCGCGTAGGCGAGCCCGGCGCGCCCGGCGAGGGTGTCCGGGTGGTCGGCGCCCAGGACCCGGGCGCGCTCCGTCACCACCGTCCGGAACTCCTCGACCGCCCGCCCGTGGTCGCCCGCCTTCCGGTAGGCGTGGGCGAGGGAGTGCCGGTCGGCCAGGACGGCGGGGTGGTCGGGGCCCTGGGCCCGGCTGCGGTCGGCCACCACGGCCCGGCAGAGCTCGACCGCCCGGGCCGGATCGCCGACCCGGGCGTGGAGTTCGGCGAGCCTGCCGCGGGCGGCGAGCGTCTCGGGGTGGTCGGCGCCCAGCAGCCGGCGCCGGCCGTCGGCGACCGCCGCGACCAGGGGGATCACGAAGACCCGCTGTTCCGGCTCGGGGAGTTCCTCGGCGGCCAGCCGGTAGAGCTCGATCGTCTCCGGCGTGGGGCGCGACGAGGAGTCGACGGAGGACGCCAGCTCCCTGATGTGCGGCAGCAGTGCCCGGCGGGCCTCCTGATCGGCCTCCGGCCAGAGGCGGGCCACCGCGGCGGCGAGGTTCCGCTCGGCCCGCGAACGGACCCTCCGGTCCTGGTCGCCCGCCCGCAGGACGCTCCGGAGCAGCCGGTGGACCGCCACCGTCTGCGGCCCGAGGGTGATGAGGTGATATCCCGCCAGCACCTTCAGGGCGGTGTCCACCTCCTTCGGACTCCGGGAGCCGAACGGCCGCAGCGCCTCGCTCGGCAGTGCCTCCGGGGCGTACCAGGCCAGCGTGCGCAGCAGCTCGACGGCGAACGGGGCGGTCCGCCCGACGGTGTGCAGCGTGGTGCGCCAGAGCCGCGAGACCGTGTCGAGGGCCGAGGGCATGGCGGGCGACTCGGACGGGGCGACGGCGCGCAGCAGTTCCCGGAAGGCGCCGAAGGTCGTCCGGGCCTGCTGGACGTGGGCGCCCGCCTGGGAGAGGGCGAGCGGCAGGTGCCCGAGCTCGTCGGCCAGCGCCCGGGCCTCGGCCTGCTCGACCTCGTCGGCCCCGGCTGGCTCCTCACCCGGCCGGGCGGTGCCCCAGAGCAACTGGACGGCGAGCGGTGCGTCGAGGACGTCGATCCGGATCGGGCGGATGCCCTGGTGCCAGCCGTCGGCGCGTCTGCTGGTGACCAGTTGGTGGCCGCGGCCGAGCAACCGGCTCAGGTAGGGCGCCAGGTGGACCGGGTCCTCGACGTTGTCGAAGACCAGCAGCCAGTTCTCGTGCGCGCGCAGCCAGGCCACCGCCCACTCGACCTGGCGGCTCAGGGGCTCGGTCAGCGCCCAGTCGCGGTGCAGGTGGACGGCGAGGTCCGCGAGGGCCTCGGCGATCTGTTCCTCCGACTCGGCGGTGATCCACCAGATCAGCCCGTAGGTGTTCACGTGCTTGTAGGCGTAGTGCAGTGCCAGCGCCGTCTTGCCGACGCCGCCCAGGCCGTGCAGGGTGGCCGCCTGGGTGACCAGACCGCCGCCCTCGGCCAGGGCCTCGCCGATCGCGTCCACCTCCGCTTCCCGGCCGACCAGTTCACCGGTCGGCCGGGGTGGCAGGTGGTGGGACTTCGGTGCGGCCTCGACCGTCAGGGCCGCGGCTTCGGCCTCCGGCGTCAGCACCACCGCCCGCTGCTCGGCGTGCGGATTCCCGTCGGTGACCGCCGACGAGACCGCTCGGGGACGCTGCTCGAACGGCTCGTGGCCGGGCACGCCGTCCTCGGGACGGACGTACGTCGTCATGGAGATGTTCACGTCGGCGCCCGCCCCCCGGTTTCGGCTGCCGCCCACCGTAGCGGCCGGGGGGCGCGCCGTCTGCGCGTTCGGCCGGCTCGCGGCGACCGAGGCCCAGTTGTGACGTTCCGTCAGGCCCGGTCCTCGGCGGCCGCGTCCGTACGCGGGTCCGTGAGCACGTTCACCGGCGCGTCCGGCGTCCACGACCGCCCGTGTCGGCCGGGACCGGTCCGCACACGAATGCGGGTGCGCACGTACGCACCCGTCCGACCCGGTCATGGTATTTTCCGTCGAACCGTGCGCACTATTCCACGGCCCCGACCGGCACATTTCCCCAAGTGGTGGGCATCATTCCGGTTTGTCGAACCGACTTAATGCGGCCGCAACAGCACAAGCTTTCTTCGGGGCCGACCGGGTGCTAGCCTCGCTTCAATCTCGCGCCGCTTGAATCGCCCTTTACCAGGGGATTCCCGCCGGATATTCCCGACCGCCCTGCGGCGTTCCGGCCCGTCACCCCCAAAGCACGCCGTCCCGTTTCGGTAATCCTGAAAGGGTTCAGCATGTCCGTCTCCCCCGCAGCCACCGCCGCCACCGGCCTGCTCGCGCCCCGGCCGATCGTCGGGCTGCTCACCGACTTCGGGCTCGTCGACGACGCCGTCGGCATCTGCAAGGGCATGGTGCTCAGCATCGCCCCGCACGCCAACATCATCGACGTCACCCACGACGTGACGCCGTTCGACATCTACGAGGCCAGCCTCTACATCCGCGACTCGTTCCGGTACTTCCCCGGCGACGCCGTGTTCGCGTGCGTCACCTTCCCGCACACCGGCGTCCAGGACAACGCGATCGGCCTCCGCACGCCCCAGGGGCACACCTACTTCGCACCCGACAACGGGCTGCTCACCCGCATCGTCAAGGAGGCGGGCGTGGCCGAGGTGCGCCGCATCACCTCCGAGAAGGTCCGCCGCCCGGTCATCGACCCGACGTTCTACGGTCGCGACATCGTCATTTCCGCCGCCGCGCACATCGCCAACGGAATATCGTTCAGCGAAATCGGCGACGAGATCGAAGTTTCCGACATCACGCTGCTGGACGTCGCCGAACCCACGGTGGAGGACGGCTGGATAGTCGGCGAGGTCGCGATTCTCGACAAGAACTACGGAAACGTCTGGACCAGCATCACCCGGGAATTCCTGGACAGCCAGGGCGTCGATTTCGAGGCCGCCCTGGAGATCGAGATCGGGGGCGCCCGGCTCTCCACCCCGCTGCGCCGCACCTTCGGCGAGACCGGCGAGGGCGAGCCGCTCGCCTACATCGCCAGCCGCGACCAGCTCGGCCTCGCGCTCAACCAGGGCAACTTCGCGGCCCGGTACGGGGTCGAGCGCGGCCACACCGTCCGGGTGAAGGTCCGCTGACCCCGGCCCCCGCGGATCCCGCCCCCACCTGCCCCATCGACCGGAAGGGCCCACCACCGTGCGCGCGCAGGGCTACCTATACGCGCTGCTGACCGCCGCCTTCTTCGGCGCCGGCGCCGTCCTGGCCAACCGGGTGACCCGCGAGATCGATCCGTTGCTGACCACCGAGCTCAACCTGTCGATCGGCGCCGCGCTGCTGGCCGGATACCTGGTGGCGCGCCGCCGACCGCTGGTCCCGCGCGGGCTCTCCGCCCGGGACTGGGCACGGGTCGGCTTCGTCGCGGTGGTCGGCACCGGCCTCTCGCTGGCCCTGGTGATCACCGGGCTGAGCCGGACCACCCCGGTCAACGGCGGCTTCCTGATCCAGCTCCAGGGCCCGACGGCGGTCCTCGCCTCGGTGTTCCTGCTCGGTGACCGGCTCCGCTGGTGGCAGTCCACCGGTCTCGCCGTCACCCTGGCCGGCGGCGTGCTGGTGGTGCTGCGCGAACCCGGCGCGGGCTTCACCGCCGTCGGCAGCGGCGACCTGCTCGTCCTGGCCGGCGCCGTCCTGGCCGGTCTCGCCTTCCTCCCCGCCAAGTCACTGATGGCCCGGGTGCCGGCGCTCCAGCTGAGCCTCTGGCGGCTGGTCCTGGCGACGGTGGTGCTGCTGCCGGTCCTGCTGCTCGCGCCCGGTCCGCTGCGCTGGCACCCCGGCGCGGGCACCCTCCTCCTCCAACTCCTGCTTGCCGTCACCAACTTCTGCCTGGCGTACGTGACGCTGCACCTGGCCCTGGACCGGCTGCGGCCCTGGGAGACCGCGAGCGTGCTGCAGCTGGAGCCGGCCTTCACGGTCGTCGTCAGCCTGCTGGCCCTGTCGCTGGCGCCCACGCCGCTGCAACTGGCCGGCGGCGTCCTGATGATCGCCGGCGGCCTGGTGTCCAACCGCCCTGCACGCCCTCCGGCCACCGCGCCGGCCACCGAACCGGCCACCGAACCGGCCTCCGCGCCGGCCCCCGGCCCCCGGCCGATCCCGGACGGCGGCAGCCTGCCGTCGCCCGTACCCGCCAACCCCGCCTACCAGAACAGCCGAGGTACCACCCCATGAAGGCGATCCGCGTCCACGCCCACGGCGGCCCCGAGCAGCTGCGCGTCGACGACGACGTGCCGGTGACGGAGCCCGCCGACGGCGAGATCCGCATCCGCACCGAGGTCATCGGCGTCAACTACGTCGACGTCTACCACCGGCAGGGCGTCTTCCCCGTTCCGCTGCCCTTCGTCCCGGGCATGGACGCCGTCGGCACGGTGGACGCCGTTGGCCCCGGCGTCACCGAGGTGGCCGTCGGCGACCGCGTCGCGTACGGCGAAGTACCCGGCGCCTACGCCGAGTTCGTCACCGTGCCGGTCCGCCTGGTGGCGGCCGTGCCGGACGGCCTGGACTCCGGCCGGGCCGTCGCCGCGATGCTCCAGGGCCTGACCGCCCACTACCTGGCCCACGACTCGCACCCCGTCGCCAAGGGCCAGGTGGTCGTGGTGCACGCGGCGGCCGGCGGGGTCGGACAGTTCCTGGTCCAGTTCGCCAAGCGGGCCGGTGCCCACGTGATCGGCACCGTCTCCACCGACGAGAAGGCCGAGCTGATCGCCGGGCTCGGCGCCGACACCGTGGTCCGCTACGACCGGGAGAACTTCCGGGAGGTCGTCCACCGGGTCACCGACGGCGTGGGCGCCGACGCGGTGTACGACTCGGTCGGCAAGGTGACCTTCCTCGACAGCCTCGACTCGCTGCGCCCGCGCGGCACCCTGGTCGTCTACGGCCGGGCCAGCGGCACCCCCGACCCGATCGACCCGTTCCTCCTCGTCCAGAAGGGCTCGCTGCGGCTCACCTGGCCCAGCCTCACCCACCACGTCCGGACCCGCGAGGAGTTCACCACCCGGACCGGCGACCTCTTCTCCGGCCTGATCGACGGCTCACTGCGGGCCCGGATCGACCGCGAGTACGACTTCGCCGACGCCCCCGCCGCGCACGCGCAGCTGGAGCGCCGCGAGAGCCTCGGCAAGATCCTGCTGCGCCACCCCTGACGCACGGGTTCCGGCGCGCGAGGTTCCGGCGCGCGGGATTCGAGGCGCGAGGTCCGGCGCACGGGTTCCGCACCGCCCCCGGGAACGGCCGCGTCACGCCGCCCCGGGCCCGTCACGACCGCGTCACCACCGTCGCACCACACCTGCCCGACGCCCCGCCGGACTCCGCCTTCGCCGGCGGGGCGTCGACCCAGAACGGGAGGACATCGACCATGGCTCCCCACTCCCCCGGCCCGTCGGCCCGGCACCGGCAGATCGCCGTGGTCGGCGCCGGCCCCCGCGGCCTCTCCGTCCTCGAACGGCTGCTGGCCAACGAACGGTCCCGCCCGTCGGCCGCCGCGCTGACCGTCCACCTCGTCGACCCCTACCCGCCCGGCGCCGGACGGGTCTGGCGGACCACCCAGTCCCGCCTGCTGCTGATGAACACCGTGGCCTCCCAGGTCACCGTCTTCACCGACCCGAGCGTCACCATCGACGGCCCGGTCGAGGAGGGCCCGAGCCTCTACCAGTGGGCCAAGTCGACCGTCCCGCACGGCGGTCCGGGCGAGTACGACGTCCCGGTCCGGGCCGAGGCCCGCGATCTGTCGCCGGACGCCTACCCGACCCGCGCCTTCTACGGCCGGTACCTGGTCGACGTCTACCGGCGCGTCCGCTCCACCGCCCCGGCACACTGCCGGGTCGTCGAACACCGCACCCGAGCCGTCGAGTTGGACGACACAGACCCGCTCCCCGGAGCGTCCCAGGTACTCACCCTCGCGGACGGCCGGCGGCTCGTCGGCCTGGACGCGGTCGTCCTTGCCCTCGGCCACGTCCCGGCCGGCGCGACCTCCGGCGAACGCGCCCTGGCCCGCGCCGCCGCCGCACACGGCCTCACCTACCTCCCGCCCGCCAACCCCGCCGACGTCGACCTGTCCACCCTGCCGCCCGGCCGCCCCGTCCTGGTCCGCGGTCTCGGACTCAACTTCTTCGACCACCTGGCCCTGCTCACCCGCGGCCGCGGCGGCCGGTTCGCCGAACACGGCGGCCGGCTGGTCTACCACCCCTCCGGACGCGAGCCGCTGATCGTGGCCGGCTCCCGCCGCGGCGTGCCGTACCACGCGCGCGGCGAGAACGAGAAGGGCGCCCACGGCCGCCACACCCCCCGGCTGCTCACCGAGGAGTACGTCGCCCGGCTGCGCAAGCGGGCCGAGGCGGGCGAGCCGGTGCGCTTCGCCGACGACCTGTGGCCGCTGGTCGCCCGCGAGGTGGAGGCCGTGTACTACGCCACGCTGCTCGCCGCGACCGGCCACCCGGAGACCGGCGCCCGGCTGGCCGAGGAGTACCTCGGCACCGACCCCGACCGGCGGGCCGCCCTGCTCGACCGGCACCGGATACCCGAGACGGAGCGCTGGGACTGGCACGCCCTCGCCCACCCGCACGCGGACCGGCGCTTCGGCGACCGGGCGGAACACCGAGGCTGGCTCCTCGGCCAACTGGCCCGGGACGCCCGCGAGGCCCGGTCCGGCAACCTCAGCGGACCGCTCAAGGCGGCCCTCGACGTGCTGCGCGACCTGCGCAACGAGATCCGGCTCGCCGTCGACCACGGCGGCATCGAGGGTTCCTCCTACCGTGACGACCTGGAGTCCTGGTACACCCCGCTGAACGCGTTCCTCTCCATCGGCCCGCCGGCCTCCCGGATCGACGAACTGCGCGCCCTGATCGAGGCCGGCGTCGTCGAGGTCCTCGGCCCGGACGTCCGGATCGGCCTCGACACCACCGGGCCGCAGCCCTCCTTCACCGCCCACTCCCCCGCCGTCGACGCGCCGCCGGTGCGCGCGCGGGCCCTGATCGAGGCGCGGCTGCCCGAACCGGACCTCCGCCGCACCGGCGACCGGCTGCTGCGGCGGCTGCTCGACGCCGGACAGGCCCGCACCTACCGGATCCGGGACACCTCCGGCGCGGCGTACGAGACCGGCGGCCTGGCCGTCACCGAACGCCCCTACCGGCTGCTCGCCGCGGACGGCCGCGCCCACCCCCGGAGGTTCGCCTACGGCGTCCCGACGGAGGCCGTGCACTGGGTCACCGCCGCCGGCATCCGGCCGGGCGTCAACTCGGTGACCCTCGGCGACTCGGACGCCATCGCCCGCGCCGTCCTCGCCCTGCACCCGCTCCTGCCGGCCGCGGCGCCGGCGCCCGTGCCCGCGCCGGTCTCCCAGGCCACCGCGCCCGCCCCGCACACCGGCGTGGCGGTCTGACCGCCACCCCGTACCACCGCCCCTCCCCGCGCCGGCCCCGCACCCGCCGCTGCATCTGCGCCCTCCGTCGCCCCCTGCACCCGCCGTTCGCACCCGTTGTTGCGCCCGCCCCGCTCCGCCCGCCCGCGGTCCGCCCGGACCGCCGACCTTCCAGGGATTCGCCATGTCCAGGCGGCTGTTCACCTCGGAATCCGTGACCGAGGGCCACCCCGACAAGATCGCCGACCAGATCAGCGACACCATCCTCGACGCGCTGCTCCGCGAGGACCCGGCCTCCCGGGTCGCCGTGGAGACGCTGATCACCACCGGCCAGGTGCACATCGCCGGGGAGGTGACCACCACCGCCCACGCCGACGTCGCCGCCCTCGCCCGCACGAAGATCCGGGAGATCGGCTACGACTCCTCGGAGAAGGGCTTCGACGGCACCTCCTGCGGCGTCTCGGTCTCGATCGGCGCGCAGTCCCCCGACATCGCGCAGGGCGTCGACAGCGCCTACGAGGCGCGCGTCGGGGGGTCCTCGCCGGGCCGGTCCGCAGCCGACGGCGACGCCGACGACCTGGACCGGCAGGGCGCCGGCGACCAGGGCCTCATGTTCGGCTACGCCACCGACGAGACACCGACCCTGATGCCCGTCCCGATCGACCTGGCCCACCGGCTCTCCCGCCGCCTCGCCGAGGTCCGCAGGAACGGGGCGATCCCCTACCTGCGCCCCGACGGCAAGACCCAGGTCACCATCGAGTACGACGGCGGCCGGCCGGTCCGCCTCGACACCGTGGTGGTCTCCGCCCAGCACGCCGCCGAGATCAGCCTCGACGGCCACCTCACCCCCGACATCCGCGAGTACGTGGTCGAGCCCGTGCTCGAACTCCTCGCCGAGGACGGCATCAAGCTGGCCACCGACGGCTACCGCCTGCTCGTCAACCCGACCGGCCGGTTCGAGATCGGCGGCCCGATGGGCGACGCCGGCCTGACCGGCCGCAAGATCATCATCGACACCTACGGCGGCATGGCCCGCCACGGCGGCGGCGCCTTCTC
>NZ_JAQYWW010000912.1:0-350 GCF_036322525.1 Streptomyces sp. BE20
CGGGGCCCCCCCCCCCCGCCCCCCCAACCACCCCCCCCCCAACCCCCCCCCCCAGCCCCCGACCACGGGCAACCAAACAAACACCCAACCCCCCCCCGGTAACAACACCCCCCCCCCCCAAAAATTAATCACAAAAATAAAAAAACACCCCCCCCGGGCCCCCCCCCCCCACAAAACACCCCCCCCGGTGTGGTCCCACCGGCGGGGCGGCCCCCGAGTGGGGCGGGCCCCCCGCCATGCCCCCGGCGCGCGGGAGCCGCAGGCGGGCGGGGCCGCGGGGGCGCCCCACGCCGGACCCGCCGCCCACGCCCCCCCGCCCGGCACCAGGGCCCCCGCCACACACCCACACA
>NZ_JAQYWW010000913.1:0-364 GCF_036322525.1 Streptomyces sp. BE20
CCCCCCCCCCCCCCCCCCCCCCCCCCCCGCCCTTGGGGTGGTGTGGGGGGGCGCGCCGGCCGGCGCGCCGGGCGCGGGGGGGGGGCGCGGGGGGGCCGGCGCCCCCCCCCGCCCCCCCCCCCCCACCCCCCCCCCCCCCGCGGAAACCTACTGCGCCGCCCGAGCGCTACACGGCAGGGCCCCCGCGGACCCCACCCGTCGGTCTTCCGCCCGGGCGACCGCCGCGGCCAGCAGCACCAGCGACGCCTCGATGCCGGAGGTCCCCCGGTGGATCTTGAGGATCGAGCCCGGCCGCCGCGCCGTCGCGATGCCCTGCGACCGCGGCTGCGTCGTCTCCTCGGCCGCCGGGGCCAGCCCGCGGCGG
>NZ_JAQYWW010000914.1:0-20907 GCF_036322525.1 Streptomyces sp. BE20
GACCGGGCCGAGGTCCGGCGGATCCTGGCGGACAAGGACGCGGGCATCAGCGTCCACGAGGCCGCCGCGAAGGTCGTCGACGGCACGGCGGCCGAGCTGCGCCAGTTCCTGGAGGTCGGCCTCCCGAACGCGCGGGCCGTCGACGACCGCGTCAAGGCTTTCCAGGTCCTCGCCGTCGGCGGCCGTGCGGTGAAGGCGGCGGCCGAGGCGGCCCTCAGGACCGGCAGCCCCGAGGCGGTCCGCAAGTTCCTCGCCGAGGGCCAGCACACGGCCCGCGCCGAGGACGACCGGGTCGAGATCCTCATCCTCATCGCCGACAAGGAGGTCGGCCCGCGCGTCTTCGCGGGGGCCCAGAAGGCCCTCGGCGGCACGCCCGCCGACCTGCGCCGCTTCCTTGAGGTCGACCTGGCGGGCCTGCGCGAGAGCGACAACCGCGTGAAGGTCTCCCAGATCCTGGAGACCGGCGGACCGGCCGCCAAGAAGGCCGCCGGGGCCGCCCTGGAGGGCAGTTACGCGGACGTCCTCGCGTTCCTCAAGGAGGGCTGGTCCAAGGCCCGCGCCGAGGACGAGGCGAACGCGGCTGCCGCCAGGCCGACCTCGCCGGTCCAGGGGCAGAACGCCGGTCAGACCGTCCAGACCGCCAACGGCGCGGGCACCGTCGCGAACCCGGCCCCGGCTGTGGTGCCCGCCGTGGCACTCGCGAAGGTCACCGGCACCACCGCGACCACCGGCACCACGGCCGAGACCTCCGGCCCGCTCGCCGCCACCGGTGTGGACGAAAGTGTCCGCTGGGAGGCCGGCGGCGCTGCTGCGGCCGTCGCCGCCGGTGCGGCTCTGGTGGCCGTCTCCCGCCGCCGTCGCGCCGCCGAGTAGTCACATCGGCGCGACGACCGCAGCGTGACCAGGTGCCCCGCCCCCACGGTCGGGGCACCTGGCGTTCGGCACCGCGTCCTACGACCCGGTCGAGCCGGTCGACCCGGGCGGGCCGGGCGGGAGCGGTGTGCGGGCCACCGTCAGATACCGGGAACGGCGTCCTTCGGAACGGTGTGCCAGTTGGTGACCACCGGCTTGTCCACCTTGGTCGGACCGACCGGGAGGCTGACCGGGTCCGGATCGGCCTTGCCGACGGCGACGATGACGTCGGTGAACTCGATCTCCTGGTTCCCCTTGGTGCTCTTGGGGTTGACGCCCGCGTACGCCACCTTGTCCCCGCCGAGGGTGATCGGCGTGCCGACGGCCTGCTCGGCGTTGGCGGCCTCGATACCGCCCGAGCCGAACGCGATGGTCGCGTGCGGGCCAGGGAGTGTGCAGCTGACGCCAGGCTTGGCCTTGGCGGTGATCAGGATGAACCCGCCGGCCTGGGACTCGGTCCTGGTGGTGAACGTGAGGTCCTTCGTGGCGCAGTTCTGCCCCGGGGAGCCGGACTTCGTCCCGGGCGCGGAGGCAGCGGCAGAGGCGGAGGTCGCTGTGGAGGCGGACGCACTGCCGGACGGCGAGGTCGCCTTCGAGGGCGTGGCGGCGGGGGCGGTCGTCGTGGCCGCCGCCGTGGCGGCGGCCGTGGCCACCGGGCTCGCCGCGGCGGAACTCCCGTCGCCGTTCTCCGGTCCGCAGGCGGTGGCGGCAGCGGCGAGCACCGCGACGGCGGCGGCAGTGAGGGCGAGGCGGCGCGTACGCATACGGGGCTCCCGGGTCGGTCCACCGGTGCGGTTCACCGGTGCGACCACCGTAGGTCCGGGCCGTTCACGGCCCGGTCCGCGCAATATCCCGATCCTGTCCCAGAAGCCGCGGAGCCCGGACGCCGGGCGGAAGGGGCCGGGGAGCCAGGGACGCGTGGCCGACGCCCCGCTCCGGGGCCGGGCGGCGCGTGACGCCCGCCGGTCACACGGGTCGTCAACTCGGCCTCCGTGCGCGACGATGCCGTCATGACGACGCCGCTCCCGCTGCTTCTCCTCGACGTCGACGGGCCGTTGAACCCGTACGCCGCCAAGCCCCACCAGCGGCCTGCCGGGTACGGCACCCACCGCGTCAAGCCGGACTCGTGGGTGGCCCGGTTCCCGCGGCGGCCCGCCGAGCACGTCCGGCCGCTGCGGCTCTGGATCAACCCCGACCACGGCCCCGAACTCCTTTCCCTCCCCTATGAGTTGGTCTGGGCGACGACCTGGGAGAACGTACCACCCTTGCACCTAAGGTCTGAGCTGCGGAAATGCTGGTGAGGTGAAAGGGGCTACGTTCCTGTTGTGACCGCTTCCAGCGAGGACTCAGGGCATCGCCTTCCGCCCCGGCAGCCTTATGGGAGTCCACGGCAGGGGGGCCGTGGGGCGCATGCTGGTGGACTCTTTCAGCGGCCGGACGCGGTGACCGGCCTTGAGTATCTGGTCACGGAGCCAGTTCGGATCGCAGCCGTACATGGTGCCGAGAACCCGTATGCCGACGCCGGAGTCGTACCGGCGGATGATGGCGGGGAGTGCGGCGAGTGCAAGCTTTCTGAGCATGGCTTGCCGTTCGGGCTCGGTGGGGGCCCACATGGCGGTCTCCAGAGTCGGTGCGGCCCCCTCCCTGCGGGAGCGGGGTTCGGGTTCACGGTTCGAGCAGCCGGACGTACACGCCTTCTCCGATCGGCCCGAACCCGTGGCGCTCCCAGGCCCTCCGGAGCCTGTCCATCGCCTCCTCGTCCGGTCTGCGGACCTCGGGGTCGTCCGAGTCGAAGCTGCACGGTTCGTCCGGCCCGTGTTCGTGGATCGGGGCGGGATAGCAGACGGCCACCGCCCCCGGGACGGCCAGGCGGCGCAGCGCCTCGACCGCCAGGCGCATCCCGACGCCCTTCCCGCGCCACTCGGCCGAGACCTCGACGGACTCCAGCAGAAGCAGCAGCGAGGGCCGCAGCTCGGCCAGCGCCGGGGCGAGTCCGCCGTCCTCGGTGAAGACCACCCGGGGGATGCGGTCGAGAAGTCCCGGGTCCAGCCCCAGCGCCTCGCGGGGATTCGGCGTGACGCCCGGGATGACGCGGGTGATGTCGGCGGTGCCGAAGACCTTGGACCTGTTCTCGTAGAAGCTGGCCCGCCAGCGGTCCGCGTTCCTCGACCAGTCCGCGTCGGCGAAGTGGCGCGACTCGTACGAGATGACCAGACGGTCAGCCATCGGTGCTCTCCCTTGCAGTGGGGGGAAGACCCCTCGCTGACACGCGCGAGGGGCCTTCCAGTGTGCTGGTAGCCGCTACTTCGACGGCGTGGCGGGCTTCTCCTCGGCGGGCTTGCCCGCGTGCTTCGGCGGCGGCTTCTCGTTGCCCTTGTGCTTGGACACGATGATCTCGATACGCATGGCTGGCTCCTCCTACTCGGTGCGGGCGGTGTCGGCGGCGTCCGGCGGCGTGGGGCCGGGCGGCCTCTCGGGCTGCTTCTCCGGGTCGTGGCCCATACTGATGACTCCTCACACTGCGGGGTTCCCGGTCACCGGCAGGTGCCGGGGTCCTTCGGTGTTGCGGAACCCGCTTCGGTCGGTGTGCTGTCCAAGGAACGCCGATCGAAGCGGGGGCCTGGTTGCCCGTGCCGGCCGTTCTTCCCCAGGTCGGTCGGGACGGGCGGTGGTGGGGGCCCTGCCCGTCCCTGCGCGGGGGTTCGGTCGGGGCAGGGCCCGGGGTCCGCTCGCGGCCGTGGAGTCCCTTTCCGGGGCCGCTGCGGTGGTCAGTCGGCGCGTCAGCGCCAGGGGTGGTTCTCCTCACGCACCCGGGCCAGCAGCCGCGCCCGCCGGGCACGGTCCTCCGGCGTCAGGGGCACCTCGCCGAACTCCTCCGGTGTGAGCACCGGACGGGGATCGGACGAGCGCACACGGGGCCACGGGTGGGCGTGCAGCCACTCGAACGGGTCCACCGGGCCCAGATACCCCGGCGGTGTCGTCCGGGGCCTCCTGCGGGCTCTCCTGGTCACTCACCGGCCACCCCCGACGCCACGCACTCCCCGCCCTCGACGTGACGGGCACGGTTGCGTGCGAGCATCCGCGAGATCATGGGGTTCACGGCCTGCGGGTACTGCGCCTCGGCACGGTCGAAGAACAGGCACCCCGGACACTCCTCGGTGTCCGGCGGCACCTCGGACGGGCGGGCGGCGATCTCGCGAATGCTCACGACGCGCCCCTGTCCGGACACACGTCCCTACCGCAGGTGCAGGGCGGCCACTCCCGCAGGATGCCGACCCCGTCCGGGACGGGGGACCGCCCCTTCACCCCCTCGTAGCGCATGACCATGCCCGGGCTCGGCTCCCCGGATGAACCGGAAGATCTAACAGCAACGGACATACCTGGCTCCCCATTCGCTCGGGTTCCACCTCTTGTGACGAGCGTAGGAAGCGCCAGAAGCCGGTCTCAAGAAAGTTGCGGCTAGTTGCGGCCAGATCAGCCAACCGCCGCTATCGCTGCTGTTATCAGCCTCCGAGCTTCGACCCCGTAGACAGCAAATGATTGCAGCTCAGCGAACGTCCGTACGTACTCTCCCACCTCACCAGGCGTCGTCACGTTCACGGCAGCGGAGACCAGTTCGACCTGCACTCGCCGATCGTCGTAGACCCTGAAGGATTCCACGGGCCACATGGTCCGCTCAGCAGCGAAGGGGATGATCCCCAAACTGACACGCGGAAGTGAGATGACAGCGAGCAGATGACCGAGTTGGCCCGCCATCGCTTCCGCGCCCCCGAGGCGGTAGCGCAGCACCGACTCTTCAACGACGAACGCAAAGCGGTGATCACCCGTGTGGATCACTCTTGCCCGCTCCATCTTGACGGCGATAGCCCGTTCCATGTCGTCGGGCGTCCGGCTCGCGTCGGCAAAGCGGGACATGATGGCTGTCGCATACGCCGCAGTCTGAAGAACGCCAGGGATCACGTCCGAGGTGTAGAAGCGAAACGCCTTGGTCTCCTCGTACAGCTTGGCGTACGAGTCCTGGAGACTCCGGAGGCCGCCGGCCCGAAGCCGTCGCCACTCCATGTACATGGACCCAACGGCCCTGGATACCGCGATCAGGTCGTCCACCTGATCGTCAGCTCCGCACGCCGCACACCACGCTCTGATATCAGCTTCGGACGGGGCGGCTTGGCCGTCCTGAATGCGCGAGGTTTTGGCAGGATGCCAGCCGCACCGGGCAGACAGCTCACGCCCGTTGATCCCCGCATCCTTCCGGATGCCCTGAAGTCGGTCTGCGAGTGCCTTCCGTGCGGCTTGGGCACTGGAGGACGGGGAAGCTGACGGCATGAGCTGACTGTCCGGTGTTCGTAGCAGCTGGGAGGATCAGATCGTGTACTGATTGTGGGGAATCGCCCGCTCCCAGACTGCTTCGAAGGCGTCTACACACAGCTTCGCCACAGCCCGTTCGGTTCGGAGTTCCTTCGGAGGCTCAGCCCAGTCTCCGTCACCGGTGAAGTGGTTGAAGACAACCGTCTCCCCGTCGAAGATCCAGAAGTCATTGCCCGGAAGAGCCAGGTCTGAGGCTTGACGCCTCGGCAACCACCGGACCTGTTCCCCGGATGCGAGGTTGACGACGGTACCGCCGTATTCGTACCGGATGTAGTCCGTCACGGGCTCCGACACGATCCGGGCGCGGCGGATCACCACGCCCCGGGCAACCGTCGCTGCGATCTGTTCGACCCACGGCCGCCAGTAGTCCGAGTTCGGGTCGTTGTCCCGCTCGCCGGTCGCCTGCCATCGCCTGAAGCCGGATGACTCGCCACCAACGCTGTAGGCGTCTCTCGTCTCCAGATGCACCGCTGACCGTTGCGCTCCGGCCAGCAGTTCATCAAAGCTGGGGACCACCAGCTGCCCTACGTTCTGCGGCATCGCACGCCCTCCTAATGATCGGCACCATACGTGCCGGGATCCGAATGACTGACTCATGAGCAGGGATCCCCGCCGAGTGGCCGGGGGCCCAGCTCTGGCCGCCAACTTCGGCGGCCAGCAATGCATCTGCCGTCTCCCCCTGAAGGATCAGGTCCGCAGTCTCGTCCTCGACCCACACGGTAGGCGAACCGTCTTTCTCCGTCGCAGGGTCGATCCCGAAGAACTCTAGGCTCATGCCCATCTCCTGTGTCGAGTCAGTTGCGGGTACTTGCGTCTCTCGGCCCTACCCAGATGCCGCTGAGGCAACACACTGGGCCCGGCGGCGTCACATAGTCCCGCAGATCATGGGGTGACGGATTGAGATACGACGAAGGGCCCCGGCCGCCCGGTTCGTCGGGCGGCCGGGGCTAGTGTGGTCGGTGTGGTCAGATGCGGTTGCCCCAGCGGTGGGCGGCGAGGCTGCGGGCGGCGCTGGAGCGGCCCGCCGGGGGCTCGTCGCCGGGGAGGCGGACGCGGGCGATGAGGCGGCCCGCTTCGGCGCGGAGCTGGCGGGCCTCGGCGATCAGCGGGTGGGCGACCATGACGCCGTGGCGGGTGCCCCCAGCGATCAGGCGGCCGTCCGTCCGAACCTGCTCGTCGCAGTGGGCGGCGTCGCGCAGGTGGTGCTCGGCGAGGCGGAGCGCGGCGTCCTCTTGGGGGTCCAACTCGACCTCCAGGGCGACGAATCCGGCGCGCAGGTCGGTGATGATCTCGTTCAGGGGAACCCCTTTCGCTACTCTCGGTGGATGGGCGTAACGCTGTGCGCATGAGGGTTGGTTCATGCCTATGCGCATCGGTGCTGGGCTGCTATGACGCCCCGGAGAAGAAAGAGGCGCGAAGGGGAGTCGCCCCCCGGGGTGCCGTGACCGGGGTCACGCACGGCCAGCCATCGCGCCTATGTCAACTTCGAGCAACTGTGTTCGTAGACATGGAAGTTGGAGGCTTGAGGGCATGTGAGGCCAGCGCGAAGCCGTTCGACTTGACTTGTCGGCTGCTCGCAAGGGAACGGTACAGAGCTGCGAGGACGGGCGAACCCTGACGACTTCGGCCTTGAGCCCATGAAAGCGCTGTGCGCCCGCCTTGCGGCCCCGCAAGAGCACTCATGGCCTACGCCTCGGCGGGTGCGCTGCGGGGCCGCGAGACGGACGCAGGGCCCGGGGTGGCCCCGTGGTCACCAGGCGGTGCGGAGTAGCCGTTCGGCGATGGCCTGGTGGTCGGGCTTGGCGGGGGCGGTGGGGTCGAGTCCGCCCCGGCCGAACAGCGGGCGCGGAGTGGCGGCCTCGGCCAGGTTGCGGCACAGCGCGTCCAGGTCCACGAAGGGGGCTGCGGCTCGGGCGGCGTCGGCGGCGAACGGCGGGAGCGAGTAGGCGGTGATCGTCTGCTCAGTCTCGGCCCGGCGGGCATCCTCGGCGGCCTGGGCGCGTAGCTCGTCCGCCTCGACGGACGCGCCGCTGTGCTCCTCCCGGACATGAGCCAACTCGGCTTCCAGATCAGCGATTCGGGCGTCTCGCGGGTCGGGTTCGGGCTCCGGCCGGCGTTCGGGCTTAGCCTCGGGCGCGGGGGTCGGTGCGACGTCGGCAGGCGTAGGAGTGTCGGGGTGCACGACACCCCCGGGGACAGCCTCGGCGGGGGTGGGCATGGGCTCTCCGGTCTGGGTGGCGGGCAGGGCTGGGGCGGCTAAGTGTCCATTTGGACACTTGGCCGTACGTCTCGCTCTCAATGCCCATTTGGACATTGGGCTACCTGTGTGGGGCGCGGGCGGCCAAATGTCAGTTCTGACATTTCACAGAGCCACGGCCGCCCCCGGGGTCACGCGGTGGTGGGCGGGGTGACCTTGAAGGCGATGGCGCGGGTCGGGTCGATGGTGGCCACGCCGCACAGGGTGTCCACGATGGACTTCTTCGTGACCTTGCACCCGTACGGCGCACCCGCCAGCCACTTGCCCTCTTCGCGCTGCGTGGCCTTGGTATCGCGGACCTTCTCCGACAGGACACGGCTGTACTCGCGGGCATCCTCCGCCTTGCCGACGATGCGGACGCGGTCGGCGGGGATGTCCGTGTCCAGCCGGTCCAGGTCGAACACCAGCCGCTTGCCCGGCACGTCCAGGATCTTGAGCACGTCGCCCGCACCCTGCCGGGAGTACCGCGAGGAGTCGTACACCCACAGGCAGTCCGAATCGCCTTCGAGCAACGCGTGCACCGCCGCCTCGAACTCCGGACGCTTCACGCCCTTCTTGTAGGCCGAAAGGTTCTCGCGGAAGATCCGCCGGATCTCGTACCCGTCCGCCTTCGCCCACGCCCGCCCCCGCACCTCCTGCGCCTTCAGAGACAGGATGTCCCGGGCAGCCGTACCCCTTACGACCTGCGACTTCCTAAGAAGCAGGTCAAGGTGTCGCACTGGTCTGGCAGGCTTGCGAGCCATGGTTCCACTCTCCATTCAGCAGCGCGGGCCCGCATCCTGGAGGTGCAAGGGCGACCCGTCGCTCTGGATGGCGGAGGCCAACACCTGGATCGCCCCGCTCCTCGGTCTGCCCGAACTCCCCTACGTCGCCTGGCCGCATCTCCACCAGGAGGACCCGGACGGCCTGCACTGGAAGACCCGCGCCCTGGTGGCGTGGGCCGCCGGCCGCCCGTTCGTCTGGGTGGACGACGAGCTGGGACCGCAGGACGCCGCGTGGATAGCCGACCACCACCCCGGACGGGCCCTTGCCCTCCACGTCGATCCGAAGCTCGGCCTGCGGGGCGGCGACTTCGCCACCCTCCGGGAGTGGGCGGCTGCCGCGTGAGCCGCGGACCGGCCGGCGCCGCGTGCCACCCGGTGAGCGACCCTCGCCGGCAGCCGTCGGGCAGCTCCCGGCGTGTCGGGCGGGCCCCGGTGCGGCCGGGGCGTCACCGGGGCCGTGCCGAGGTGCGGGTGTGGCCGGGCGTGGCGGGGCGTGCCCGGAAGAACCCGGAGAAATTTCCGTCGGTGATGTCGAGAACCCGTGGCCGGCTCCGTCCCAGGGGCGGACGCGGCCACAATGGGTCGCACAGCACCGAGGAGAGACGTCATGGCCAAGTACCTGCTGCTCAAGCACTACCGCGGAGCTCCGGTCCCGGACGATTTCGTGTCCATGGAGCACTGGACGCCGAAGGAGATCTCGGCGCACGTGCAGTACATGCGCGACTTCGCGGCCCGCCTGGAGGAGTCCGGCGAGTTCGTCGACAGCCAGGCGCTCGCCCCCGGGGGCGCGTGGGTGCGCTACGACGGCGAGGGCCGCCCGCCGGTGACCGACGGCCCGTTCGCCGAGACGAAGGACCTCGTGGCCGGCTGGATGGTGATCGACGTCGACAGCTACGAGCGCGCCGTCGAGCTGGCCGGTGAGCTGTCCGCAGCCCCCGGGGCGGGCGGGAAGCCGATCCACGAGTGGCTCGAACTGCGCCCCTTCCTGTCCGCGCCGCCGACCGTCACGGAGTGACCTCCCCGGTGGACGAGGACCTGCTCCGGAACCTCACCCCTGGCGTGCTCGCGATCCTCGTCCGGCGCGGAGCCGACTTCGCGGCGGCCGAGGACGCCGTGCAGGAGGCGCTGGTCGAGGCGGTCCGCGGCTGGCCCGCCCGGCCGCCGGCGGACCCGAAGGGCTGGCTGGTCACCGTGGCCTGGCGCAAGTTCCTCGACGCGACCCGGGCGGACACGGCCCGCCGCCGGCGGGAGGAACTCGTCGACGAGGAGCCGGAGCCGGGGCCCGCGCCCGCGCTGGACGACACGCTCCGGCTGTACTTCCTGTGCGCCCACCCGTCGCTGACGCCCTCGTCCGCGGTCGCGCTCACGTTGCGCGCCGTCGGCGGGCTCACCACCCGCCAGATCGCCCGGGCCTACCTGGTGCCCGAGGCGACCGTGGCGCAGCGCATCAGCCGGGCCAAGCGCACCGTCTCCGGCGTGCGGTTCGACCGGCCCGGGGACGTCGCCACCGTGCTGCGCGTCCTCTACCTGGTCTTCAACGAGGGCTACTCCGGGGACGTCGACCTCGCCGCCGAGGCGATCCGGCTCACGCGGCAGCTCGGGGCCCGGATCGATCACCCCGAGGTGGCGGGTCTGCTCGCGCTGATGCTGCTCCACCACGCGCGGCGGGCCGGCCGGACCGCACCCGACGGCAGCCTGGTGCCGCTCGCCGAGCAGGACCGCGCCCGGTGGGACACCGGGGCGATCGCCGAGGGCGTCGCGATCCTCCAGGCGGCCCTGGCCCGGGACCGGCTGGGCGAGTTTCAGGCCCAGGCAGCCATCGCGGCGCTCCACGCCGACGCGCCCACGGCCGGAGAGACGGACTGGGTGCAGATCGTCGGGTGGTACGACGAGCTCGTGCGCCTGACCGACAGCCCGGTCGTCCGGCTGAACCGCGCGGTGGCCGTCGGCGAGGCCGACGGGCCGCGCGCCGGTCTGGCGGCCCTCGCGGAGCTGGACGACTCGCTGCCCCGCCACACGGCGGTGGCCGCGTACCTCCGCGAGCGGGACGGTGACCTGGCGACGGCGGCGCGGCTGTACGCCGAGGCGGCCCGGGAGGCGCCCGACCTCGCCGAACGCGACCACCTGATCCGTCGGGCCGCCCGGCTCAACGCCCGCCTGCGTCGCTGACGGGCCGCTCCCCGGGTGCCTCGCGGGTGCCTCCCGGGTGCCCTCGTCCTCGTCCTGCACCCGGGGACGCCCCGGAGGAAGGACGAGGACGAGGGCGCGGCCCGGCCGGCGGCCGGCGGTACCGGTCAGTTGAACTGGCCGGGCCGGTAGTCGCCGGCCGGCGTCTTGAGCAGGACGTTCGCGCGGTTGAAGGCGTTGATGATCGCGATGGCGCCGACGAGGGCGGCGAGCTGCTCCTCGTCGTAGTGCTTGGCGGCGTTCTCCCAGACCTCGTCCGGGACGCCGCCGGCCGCGTCGGCGATGCGGGTGGCCTCCTCGGTCAGCTCCAGCGCCGCGCGCTCGGCCTCGGTGAACACCGTGGCCTCCCGCCACACCGCGACGAGGTTGAGGCGCTCTGCGGACTCCCCGGCGTGCACGGCGTCCTTGAAGTGCATGTCGGTGCAGAAGGCGCAGCTGTTGATCTGGCTGGCGCGGAGCTTCACCAGCTCCTGGGTCGTGGCGGGGAGGGTCGAGTCCTCCAGCACCTTGCCCGCGGCGATGATGTGCTTGAAGACCTTGCCGAGGACCGGGCTGGTGAAGGGGTTGAGGCGGGCTTCCATGATGTTCTCCGTTGCCGTCGTCTGTCGGGACACACCTTTGACGGGACAGCCCGGCGGGTTGTGACACGGGCCCGTTGTGACGGTGGTCACTCCTCGCCGACGGGCCCGGCGGGCGACGCCGCGCGGGCCGGCGCGTCCGGGGGGAGACTGCGAAGCATGGGACAGCGTGATGTTTCGGTGGCGCGCGAGATGACGGCCCCGGCGGACCGGGTCTGGCGGTCGATGACCGACCTGGAGTCGATGCCGCAGGTGCTGAGCGGCGTCGACTCGGTGGAGGTCCTCACGCCGGGCCCGTTCGGCGTGGGGACGCGCTGGCGGGAGACCCGGCGGATGCTGGGCAAGTCGGCCACCGAGGAGATGTGGGTGACGGTGTGCGACGCCCCGGTCCGGTACGTCGCGGAGGCGGACAACGCGGGGATGCACTACGTGTCGGAGTTCCGGCTCGTGGAGCGCACGCCCGGGCGGACGACCGTGACGATGACCTTCTCGGCCCGGCCCCGGCACGGCGACAAGCTGCCGTTCCTGGCGCGGCTGCTGGGCGGGATCGGCGCCAAGGCGGCGGCGAAGGCGATCGCCAAGGACCTGGCGGACGTGGCGGCCTCGGTGGAACGCACGCCCGGGGGCGGACCGGACCGGTAGTCGCCCGCCCCCGCCCGCTCGCGCCCGCCCCCGCTCACGACCCGATCACTACCCGGACGCCGCTCCGCTCGGCCGCCGGCTCAGCACCCGGTCAGCGGCCGGTCACCGCTTCGAGTGCCGCGAGGAACCGGTCCGTGGTCGGCTCGTCCCGGACGGCGATGCGCAGCCAGTCCGGGCCGAGGCCGGGGAAGGTGTCGCCCCGACGGACGGCGAAGCCGCGCTCGCGCAGCGCGGTCCGGACGGTGTCGGCCCCGGGCAGTTCGATCAGGACGAACGACGCCGCCGGCTCGCCGTGCACCCGGACGGCGGGCAGGGCGGCGAGGCCCTTGAGCAGGTGGTCGCGCCGGAGGGCCAGTTCGTGCGACGCCTCCTCGGCCTCCGCGAGGGCGGCCGGGGTGGAGCAGGCCTCGGCGGCGGCCAGGGCGGGGGTGGAGACCGGCCAGAGCGGCTGGGCGGCGGCGAGGCCGGCGATCAGTGGGGCCGGACCGAGCGCGTATCCGATCCGCAGGCCGGCCAGGCCCCAGGTCTTGGTGAGGCTGCGGAGGACGACCACCCGGCCGGGCAGCTCGCGGGCCGACGAGGCCAGGGACTCGGTCTCGCCGGGCACGGTGTCCATGAACGCCTCGTCGATCACCAGGGTGCGTCCGGGTCGGGCGAGGGCGGCGACGGCGGCGGCCGGGTGGAGGACGGACGTCGGGTTGGTGGGGTTGCCGAGCACGACCAGGTCGGCGGCCCCGGGGACGGCGTCCGGAGTGAGTCGGAAGCCGTCGGCGGGGGAGAGCAGGACGCGGTGCACGGCGTGTCCGGCATCCCGTAGCGCGGCTTCCGGCTCAGTGAACTGCGGGTGCACGACGACGATGTGACGCGCCGTCATGGTGCGGGCCAGCAGGACGAACGCCTCGGCGGCGCCCGAGGTGAGCAGCACCTCGTCGACCGGGCGGCCGTGCCGGGCGGCGACGGCGGCATGCGCGGACGTGCCGTCGGGGTAGGCGGCGAGGTCGGCGAGGGTGGCGGCCAGGTACTCGCGCAGCCACTGCGGGGGCGTGCCGGTGCGGACGTTGACGGCGAGGTCGACCAGGTCGGGTCCGGCGGCGCGCACCTCGGCGTCCCCGTGGTGGCGGAGATCGGGTTCGGCGGCGGAGGGGGCGTGCGGCCCGGGGGTGGAGCCGGATGTGGGGGTCATGGGCGGATCTCCTGCGAGGGCTGGCGGGGGAGCGGGGTGGCGCGGCAGGCGGGCGACGGCGACCGTCGCGGCCGGGGACTTCCGCTTGGGCACGACGAGTTCCCCGCCGGGCGCGCTCGCCAGTGCTGCCGCCTCGGCCACGCCGGCCGTACCCACCGCCGTGCCGACGACGGCGGACGGGTGCGGTACGGGGACGGTCGCCAGGGCGTCGGCCGGGTGTTCGGCGACCGGGACGCCGAGTGCGGCGGCGGCTCGGCGGACGGCCGGGTGGGCGGCCTTGCCGGTGAGGGTGGCGATCAGGGCGACGGGCGTGCCGGGCGGCCCGGCCTCGGCCAGTGCCCGGTGGATCAGCCCGAGCAGCTCCGCCGCCGTGGCCGAGCCGCGCGCGCCCACGCCGACGACCAGGGCTCCCGGCCCGGCGGCCGTGACTCCCGGGCGTGCCTCTTCGGCGCCGGGCGCGTCGGACACGTGCGCGCCCGCGTCCGGTGGGCCCGCGCCCGGTGCGCCTGGGGTCGGTGCGCCCGCGTCAGGCGCGCACGCCCCCGCGCACGCGCAGGCAGGCGCGCGGGAGGGCGTCTCCGCGCGCGCCCCGGAAGCACCCACGCCCGAACCGTTCCCGACCGGACCGCTCACGACCGGCTCACGTCCATCTCACGCCCTGCTCACGTCCGACTTCTCCGCGTCATCCGCCCGACACCCGCCCGCCGGCCACTGCGAGCCGATCCGGGGCGGCGCGGGCCGATCCGGGCCCCGTGCGGGCCGGCGACGGTCCGCGACCACCCGTGGCGGTCGGTGAACGTCCGGCCGTCGGCGGCCCGAACGCCCACGTCAGGGCGATGGGGGCTGCTGAAATCCCACCACGGCCGTCACGGACGGGTCAATCGGCGGGGCTGTGACCTGCGCTTGACCTTCGGCTGTGGGGCGCGATCGCTGTTCGCCTGCTTTTCATGTCGCGGCCGGAGCCCGCGCCACCGTCCCGCTCCTACTGTTTGCGGCGCTCAGGCCCGGTGATTTCCCATCGGGTATTCCCCGCCGGTTCCCCCTCGCGGCCGGGCCACCTCCCCGGCCCGGCCGCCCCCGACGCACGGAGGACACCCATGCCCGAGACGCCCCGGACTCCCGAGAGGCTTGTCATGAACGCAACCCACGGGGGGTCCCGTCGCCGCACCCTGACCGCCCTGGGCGCCGGCCTCGGCCTGGTCGCCGGCTCCCTCGGCCTCTGGGTCGCCACCGGGACGGCCGCGCACGCCGCTGCCCTCCCGGCCCCGGACCACGTGGTGGTCGTCGTCCTGGAGAACCACGCCTACTCGCAGATCATCGGCAGCTCCGGCGCGCCGTACATCAACAACACGCTGAAGGCCGGCGGCGCCAACCTGACCCAGTCGTTCGGGCTCACCCACCCCAGCGAGCCCAACTACTACCAGCTGTTCTCCGGCTCCAACCAGGGCCGCACGGACGACAGCTGCGTGCCGGTCGGCTCGATCAACAAGGCCAACCTCGCCTCCGAGCTGATCGCCGCCGGCAAGACCTGGGGCAGCTACAACGAGGGCCTGCCGAGCCAGGGCTCGACCGTCTGCTCCAGCGGCAAGTACGCGCAGAAGCACAACCCGTGGTTCGGCTTCAGCAACGTGCCGACCAACACCGCCTACACGATGACGCAGTTCCCGACGAACTTCGCGAGCCTGCCGAAGGTCTCCTTCGTCGTGCCGGACCTCTGCAACGACATGCACGACTGCTCGGTCTCGACCGGCGACACCTGGATCAAGAACAAGCTCGGCGCCTACGCCACCTGGGCCAAGAGCAACAACAGCATCCTCGTCGTCACCTTCGACGAGGACAACCGCCTCTCCGGCAACCGCATCCCCACCATCTTCTACGGTGCCCACGTCACCCCGGGCTCCTCGACCGCCACCACCTACAACCACTACAGCGTGCTGCGCACGCTGGAGGACCTCGCCGGGCTGACCACCCACGCGGGCAACGCCGCCACCGCCGCCACCATCACCGGCATCTGGAACTGACACCCGTGTACGTCGCGGACTCCCGCAGCTCCAAGGCCCCCGCCGCCCCGGCCGCCACCCGGCCGGGGCGGCGGGAGGCCGCCGCCGACACCGCCACCGGCCCGGACACCGGCGCGGCCCACGGCACCGACACCGCCGACACCGCCGACGCCGTAGGCCGCCCCCACCGCCCCGGCCGGGCGGCCCGGGCCGCGGTGCCCGGCACCGTGCTGGCGCTGGGCACCGTCAGCCTGGTCACCGACGTGTCCTCCGAGATGGTCAGCGCCGTCCTCCCGCTCTACCTCCTCACCGGGCTCGGTCTCTCCCCGCTCGGCTTCGGCCTGCTGGACGGCATCCAGAACGGCTTCAGCGCGCTCGTCCGCCTGGCCGGCGGCCACCTCGCCGACCGGCGCGGCCGGGACGGCGCACCCCGGCACAAGGCGGTCGCCGCGCTCGGGTACGGGCTGTCGGCGCTCTGCAAGCCGCTCCTGCTGCTCGTCCACACCGTGCCGCTGATCGGCGCCGTGCTCGCCGTCGACCGCACCGGAAAGGGCCTGCGCACCGCGCCGCGCGACGCGATGATCTCGCTGGCCACCGAACCGGCCCACCGGGGAAGGGCGTTCGGCGTCCACCGGGCGATGGACACGGCCGGTGCGCTGCTCGGACCGCTCACCGCCTTCCTGGTGCTCCGGACGGCCGGCGGTCCGCTGCTCGCCGACGGCGGCCGGCAGCAGGGCTACCAGGCGGTGTTCGCGGTCAGCGCCTGCGTCGCGGTGCTGGGTGTGCTGATCCTGCTGCTCTTCGTGCCGCACCGCCCCGACGCCGCCGGGCCGCCGTCCGGGCCGCCGTCCGGGCTGCCGTCCGGGGGGCCGTCCGGGGGGCCGTCCGAGCCGTCGTCCGGCTCCCCGGGACTCCGGGACGGGCTCGCGCTGCTCCGCAGGCCCGGCCTGCGGCGGCTCACCCTCTGCGCGGTGCTGCTCGGCCTCACCACGGTCAGCGACTCCTTCCTCTACCTGCTCGTGCAGCGCCGCCTCGGCCTGGCCACGGAGTACTTCCCGCTGCTCCCGCTCGGGACCGCCGCCGCGTTCCTCCTCCTCGCCGTCCCGCTCGGCGCGCTCGCGGACCTGATCGGCCGCCGCCGGCTCTTCCTGGCGGGTCACGGCGTCCTGCTGCTCGCGTACGGGCTGCTGCTCTCGCCGCTGGGCGGGCTGCCGGCGGTGGTCTGCGTGCTGGTGCTGCACGGCGCGTTCTACGCCTCGACGGACGGCGTGCTCGCCGCCGCCGCGGCCGACGCCGTCCCGCCCGAGCAGCGCGGTGCGGGGCTCGCCCTGGTCGGTACCGGCCAGGCACTCGCCCGTTTCGCCTGCTCGCTGGCGTTCGGCGCGCTCTGGGGCGTGGTCGGCGGCACCGCCGCGCTGGCCTGGTCGGCGGGCGCGCTGGCCTGCTGTGCGGCCGGGGCGGCCTTCGTCCTCCGCGAGCCGCCGAGCGGCCCCGATCCCGACCCCGCCGTCGCCACCCCGGCCGCCGCTCCCACCGCCACCGACCCCGAGGTGCCCTCGTGACCACCACCCCGCTCCGGAACCGCACCAGGGTGCTGATCCTGCTGGCGGCCGTCGTCCTCCTCGGCGCGGTCGGCACCGGCGCCGTCCGCTACGCCGCCGACCGCTCCGCCGAGCGCGACCGGGCCCGGCCCGACGGCCCGGTCGTCACCCGCGGCGACGTCTCCCTCCGGACGCCCGCCTCCCGGCAGCTCGCCTTCCGCAACCTGGCCTGGGGCCCCCACCGCGACGAGATCGCCACCGTCCCCGCCGACCGCCCGGACGGCCCGCGCACCGCCTCCGGCGTCCAGTGCCTGCGCTTCCACGCCGCCGCCGGCACCGGCATCTGCCTCCAGGCGGAGCGCGGGGCACTCCAGGACACCTACCGGGCCGTCGTCCTCGACGACCACCTCCGGGAGCTGCGCTCGTTCCCCGCCGCCGGGATCCCGACCCGCTCCCGGGTGTCGCCGTCCGGCCACCTCGTCGCCTGGACGGTCTTCGTCAGCGGCGACTCCTACGCGGGCACCGACTTCTCCACCCGCACGGCGATCGTCGACGTCCGCGACGGGAACCTCCGGGACAACCTGGAGACCTTCGACGTGATCAAGGACGGCAAGCCGTACCGCGCCGCCGACGTCAACGTCTGGGGCGTGACCTTCGCCGACGACACGGCCTTCTACGCGACCGTCGCCACCGCCGGCCGGACGTACCTGGTCCGCGGCGACCTCGGCGCCCGCACCCTCACCACCCTCCACCAGAACGTCGAGTGCCCCTCGCTCTCCCCGGACGGCACCCGGATCGCCTACAAGAAACGCGTCCCGGGCGTGTCCGAGGACGCCCCCTGGCGGCTCTACGTCCTCGACCTCGCCACCATGACCGAGACCGCCACCGCCGAGCAGCGCAGCATCGACGACCAGGCCGTCTGGGCCGACGACGGGAACCTCCTCTACGCCCTCCCCGGAGACTTCGGCGCCGATCTGTGGACCGCCCCCGCCGACGGCACGGGCGCCGCCCGCCGCCTGCTCGACGCGGCGGTGGCCCCGGCATATCTGGGCTGATCAGGCTGGTTGGTCCGACTCGGAACTTCGAGCGTAGGGTCCACGTCGAGCACTACGAGTGGCGACGCGACGCCGCGACGCCACGCCGACGGACCGGGGGAGCAGGAAAAGTGAGCCAACGAGGGCCCGACCGCGGGCTGTCGCCGGAGCAGCGCATGTCCAGCGACTCGTGGCCGGCGCTGCACGGCCGCCCCGTGCTGCGCCGGACGATCGCGATGGGCCTCGTCCTGTTCGTCGCGGTGATGGCGGCCCTCGCCGTCCGCGGCGTCAACGCCCTCACCCTCGGTCGCGGCGTCGTCGAGACCGACCGGGACCGCGCCGAGCTGCTCGCCGGCCTGCACCCCTCGCAGCACCCCGGTGCCGGGCGCTACTACGTGCCCGTCGGCGCGGTGTACACGCACACGCCGGACGGCGTCCCCGTCGCGTACCTGCACTACCGGCTCGGCGGGGGGCGCGAGGTCGGCGTCGGCGACTTCCTGCGCACCTACGACCTGCCCGCCCCCGGGCCGACGACCGCGCTGCCCCCGGACCTCACGGAGGCGCTGGGCGGTGACGAGCCGGACCTCGCCGCCGAACTCTTCGAGCCGCTCGTGACGGCGTCCGCCGATCCGTCCGCGGACCCGTCCGTCGATCCGTCGGCAGGGTCGTCCGCCCCGGTGTCCGCCGGGACGACCCCCGCCCCGGCGCCGGTCCACACCTCCGACGGCACCGGGCCGGTTCCCACGGGTGTGCCCACCGAGATGCCCGCATCCGAGGCCACCGTCGAGGCCGGCCTCGCCGCCGGCCCGGAGGAGGAACCGGACGGCTTCGCCCCGGCCTTCCCGGCCGACGTGCCCGACCCGGCCCAGGGGACGCCGTCCCCCTCGACCGAACCGTCCCCGACGTCCGAGCCGTCCCCGACCCCGGCTCCCGAGCAGTCGCCGACCGGCCCGGCCGCGACCGCCACCCCGGCGCGCCCCTCCACGGTCCGCCGGATCTACGTCGCCACCGTGCCGGGCGGGCTTCCCGGAGCCGCCGACATCTACGTTCGCGCCACGACGGGCTGAGCCGGCGGCGCCCGGCCCCCGCGCCGCCCTGTTCCGCCGCGTTCGGACCCGCCGCGTTCAGTCCGGGATGCGGTCGCCCGTGCGGCCGGGCCCGTCGGGACGGTCGGCGGATCCGCCGACCAGCAGGTCCCCGCCGTGGGCCGCGCGCGGCGTCAGCGTGAACGACACCCGGTGCGTGCGGCCGCGCGACACCCCGGCCTCGGTCTCCGCACCGACCGCCCACAGTCTGAAGCCCGCCTTCGCCCTGGCGTCGGCCCTCAGCTCGACCTCGAACTCCATCTCCACGGGGCCGACGGCGAACACCACGTCCTGTCCCGCCCCGCGCGCCACCGCCTCCAGCAGTTCGTCGCGTACCGCCGCGACCGCGTCCACCAGCGGAATGTCCATCGGGCCCCCTTGTTCCAGCCGTCCGTGCGTCGGATCAACGAGACTGCCGGGGTGGCGAGTTCCCGTACGACGGGCAGGACGCGGGCCGGGGGCCCGGACCTAGCCGACGAGGATCATGACGGCCGCGACGACCACCGCGAAGACGACCGCGAGGACGAAGCCGAGCATCACCGGCGAGATCCGGTCCCGGAGGCTTTTCGGCGGTCGGACCCGTGCGCCCTGGTCGGTGCTCAGCTCCCACCAGTCGACGACGCGCCGGTAGTCGGCGCCGAACTCGGGGTCGGGGTACATGTCGCTGTGCTGGAGCCCGGGCAGTGAGCGCCGCCGGCCGCCCCTGAGGAACATCCGGGCCACGGTCGACGACCCGTACCGGCTGTCGGTCTCACGGGTGTCGATCCACTGGACCTCCTGCCAGGCGTAGGTGCGGCCGCGCCCGATGCCCCAGCAGATGGTGACCCCGGCGGGCCCGACCCTGGACCAGCTCCTGAACGCGCAGTAGGCGACCGGGGCCAGCACGGCGATGGTGCCGCCGATCAGCCAGAAGGCCCACACGGGACCGAGTTTGACGGAGGCGAAGGTGCCCTCGAAGACGAAAACGACGATAGCCAGGAGGAGATGCGACCGCGCCGGACGGTACCGGTCCCTCCCCCGGAAGATCAGTTCGTTCACACCACGCACACTATGTCGTGGGCCATCGATCGGAACAGTGGGAGTACGTCCGGTCGTCGCCAACAGGCTTGTTTCGCAGTGCCCTTAAGACCCGGCGCGGTCCTCGTGCCGGCCCGCGCGCACCGCGCGCGCCAGCCGTGTGAGGCCGTAGCCGAGCAGCCAGGGAAGCACGGTGAGGGCGCCGACGTAGACGGCGAGGTAGCCGAGGAGGTCGTCCAGCCGGCCCGGTTCGTTCCAGGTGTCGGTGGGCAGGACCATGGCGGTCGCCGAGACCGCGACGGGCACCGCCGGGAGCAGCAGCGACCAGAGGCGTGGTGCCCGCCGCCCGGGCCGGCGGGCGCACCACACGCCCGTGGCGGCCATGGCGAAGGGGCCGAGCGGCACCCACAGCACCACCGGGACGAACAGCAGGACCCACCATTCGTCCGAATATCCGAACATCATCGGCGCCCCCGATCTCCGCCCACCCCTGAACCCCACCCGCCCGCCGGGTTCCTGCCCGCCCCGGCGGCTCCGGAACCGGACCGCCGCCGGCTGCCCGCCGCGCGACGACGGCGGCTACCCCTCCCGGCGCCCGAACCGTCGCACGGCCGGCTCCAGGAAGTCCGCGTGCGGCCCGCGGAGGTCCGCCAACTCGGCACACCGGTCTCCTCGGCCAACTCCCGGGCGGCGTTGCGCCGCAGCGCGGCCGTGTCGAGCGGCTCGCCCGGGCCCGGCGGCTCGACGGACCCGCAGGGCGGCTGCCACCTCCCAGGGGCGGCCGTGGACGCGGACATCCGGCCCGGCAGGAGCCCGCCGGCCTCGGAGGCCGTCCTAGGCGCTCTGGTGCCGCCGGATCGGCTCTGACACCATTTCGGCCGAGATGAACGGGCAGTGCGCGAATGGTTCATCTCAGCTGCATCAACGTAGCCGTAGAGCGTCGAGTAGATCCGAGGCCGACCATGAAGACCTTACGCACTCACGTCCCGAATCTGGTGACGGCCGTGCTGCTCCTGCTGGGCCTGATGACCGCCGCGACCGCGCAGGCCCAGGCGGCCCCGCAGCGGCTCGCCGGCAGCGCGACCGTGTGCTCCAACTCCCCCATCCCGACGGGGTGGGTCATCACGAGCTCGTACAGCAGCAGCGGCTGTCCGGGTACCGGCGTCGCGTACACCATCGCCGATACGACCGGGCTGACGAACGCGACGGTGTGCTCCATGTCGCCGATTCCGGCGGGTTGGGTGATCACGAGTTCGTACGGCAGCGGTGGCTGTGTGGGCACCGGTTACGCGTACTCGATCGCCAAGATCACCACGCAGACCTACGCCACCGTGTGCTC
>NZ_JAQYWW010000915.1:0-259 GCF_036322525.1 Streptomyces sp. BE20
CCGCTGCTCGGGCGTCTTCCGCTCGTCCTCCGAATCCTCGGAGTCCTCGTCCCGAACCTCCCGGGTCTCCTCCGTCTCCCGGGGCTCCTCCGTCTGGCGCGGCTCCTCGGTCTGGCGCGGCTCCTCGCTCTCGTCGGCCCGGCGCTTCCCCGCGACCGCCTCGCGTCGTCCCTGTTCCGCGTCCTCGTCGGCCTCGCGCCGCGACTCGGTCTCCCGCCGGAGGCGCTCCTGCTCCTGCCTGCGCTCGGCGGCGGCGACG
>NZ_JAQYWW010000916.1:0-1240 GCF_036322525.1 Streptomyces sp. BE20
ATCCGACAGCCACGCCTGAAGCAGCACCAACAGCGCGGCAGCCCGATCCCCGGCCGCACCCGCCCCCGTCGCATCCACCAACAGCACCGGCACCGGCACCGGCAGCTCGTCACCGAGACGCATCACCGCACCCGGCACCTCACCCGCCACCTCCTGCGCGGCCCACTCCACCCCGAACAGCACACGGTCCGCCGCACCACGAGCCAGCTGACCGGCCGTCACGGGCCGGAGCCGGAGCGCGTCCACCTCGGCGACCGGGATCCCGGTCCCGTCCGCGAGCAGGAGGCGCACCTCGTCGGTGCCGTCCCCCCGGGAGAGGCGGACGCGCAGCTCCCGGGAAGCCGTTCCGGTGATCCGCACGCCGGTGAAGGCGAACGGCAGTCGCACCTCCCCGTCCGGCAGCAGTTCCCCCGCGCCGATCGCGTGCAACGCCGCGTCGAACAGTGCCGGGTGCATGCCGTACCCGTCGGTCGGCTGGTCGACCGCAACCTCCGCGAACACCGTCCCGCCGGCCCGCCAGGCCCGGCGCAGGCCCCGGAACGCCGGACCGTAGGACAGACCCGCGTCGGCGAACGCCTCGTACAGCCCGTCGATCGCGATCTCATCGGCACCGCTCGGGGGCCAGGCGATCAGGCTGAGGTCGGCGTCGACCCCGGCGGCCGGGGCGAGCGTGCCCTCGGCGTGGGTGCTCCAGGTCTCGGCGTCGCCGTCCTCGGGCTGGCTGTAGACGGTGACCGTGCGGCGGTCCGCGTCGGCGGCGGGCCCGACCCGGACCTGCAACCGGACGCCGCCCTGCGGCGGGATCACCAGGGGCTCACGCAGGATCAGCTCGTCGACACCGTTCGCGCCCACCCGTCGTCCGGCGGCGAGGACGAGGTCCAGCAGGGCGGTCCCCGGGACGAGCACGGAGCCGAACACCTGGTGGTCGGCGAGCCAGCCGGGAGTCCCCGCGGCCAGCCGGCCGGTGAGCAGGGCGCCGTCGCCGTCGGCGAGCAGCATCGCGGCGCCGAGCAGCGGGTGGTCGGACGCGTAGAGACCGACCGAGGTGACGTCGCCCGTCCCGGCGGCGGTCTCCAGCCAGTACCGCCGGCGCTGGAACGGGTAGGTGGGCAGGTCGGTCGGGCGGGCGCCGGTGCCGTCGAAGAGGACCCGCCAGGTGACGGGCTGCCCGTGGACGAACAGCTCGGCGACGGCGGTGAGCAGCGTGGTGGCCTCGTCGCGGTCGCGGCGCAGGGCGGCG
>NZ_JAQYWW010000917.1:0-356 GCF_036322525.1 Streptomyces sp. BE20
GGAGCCGCGCGAGGGGCCGCCACCACGCGAGGAGCCGGAGCCCCCGCCGTACGACCCGCCCCCGCCCGAGGAACCCGCGCCGTACGACCCGCCGCGCGATCCGGACCCGCTACAGCAGCCGCAGCCCCCGCCGTACCAGCCACCGCACTGCCCGCAACGGCCACCCCCCCCGCCGCCGCGACCGCAGCCGCCAACACAGATCCCTCAGCCGAATCCGCAGCAACGGCGACCACGGAGATCGACACTGCCTTGCACCCTCTGTCCCTCCACGCCGCTCTTCCGATCTGTCTTGGGCAGCTTCACGGCCGGCTTGTCGTGCCGCGCGAGCCCGACCCGCTACGGCCGGCGCTGCCCCC
>NZ_JAQYWW010000918.1:0-400 GCF_036322525.1 Streptomyces sp. BE20
CGAGGCGAGGGCGCGCGAGGCTCGGCGTCGTCACGGCGGACCGCGGGCGTAGATCGGAACAGCGGCGGGGCGGGACTGATAGAGCAAAGCCGTGTCGAACTCGGTGGACGCCCACGCATTAACAACGGGGGGGCGGCGGGGGGGGCGGGAAGGCGCGGGGGCGGTGGGCGGGCGCCCAACGCGCCACACCACCCCCCCCCCACACCCACACACCCCCCCCAGCGCGAAAAAACTCCACCCTCCCCACCACCACCGCCGGCGCATCGCCAACGACGCCCTGCCGAGCCCCACCCACCCCGCCGCCACCACCCAGATCTGCTTCACCCGCGGTACCGGCTGGTTCTACACGAAGGAGGACTACAAGGAGATCGTCTCCTACGCCTCCTCCCGGTTCATGACC
>NZ_JAQYWW010000919.1:0-26114 GCF_036322525.1 Streptomyces sp. BE20
ACTCGTCCACCAGGGCCTTGACCTTGGTGTCCTGGCCGATCCAGTAGGGCATCGACCAGAACGTGACGGTGGTGGGCCCGGCGGACTCCGAGGACCCGCCGCCGGAGGCGCAGGCCGAGGCGGCGAGGGCGACGGCGGAGGTCAGTGAGACGGCGGCGGCGAGTCTACGGCGGAGTGGTGCCATGGGTGGGTCTCCTTGTGCTGCGCGGGCTACGGCTCGGTGCGGCCGCCCCGGTGTGTGCGGGGGCAGGGACTGGGGGTCCGGTACGGCGTGGTGCGGCGTTGGAGCGCCGCCGGGATCACCGACCTCACGCGTAACGTATGCGATATACGAAATGAACGCCAGTGTCTGTTGCCGTTTCGTTCTCATGACGAGACCGGACCTCCGCCGGCCCCCGGCCGCGGTCCGGGACGGCCGCGACCGCCCCGGAGAGGGCGGCCCGGCATGATCAGCTCATCCGCGCGATCGGTAGGTAATCAATCAGGGGCGGTACCTGCATGCGGGCCGGCGCCGGGCAGCGCCCGGCCCGTCACCGCACCCGGTCGGCTCGGCGCACCGCGGCGGGAAGGGCCGTCGGGCCGGGCCGCAGGCCGTCAGGCCGGGCCGTTGCGCACCGCCTCGCGCGTGGTCCGGAGCTTGAGCAGCACCTTGGCGACGTGCTGCTCCACGGTCCGGGGCGACAGGAAGAGCGCGGCGGCGATGTCCTTGTTGGTGGCGCCGTCGCCCAGCAGCCGGGCGACCTGCTGCTCGCGCGGGGACAACTCGTCGCCGTAGCCCGCCCTGCCCCGGGACTGCGGGCGGGACTGGCCCAGGGCGAGCAGCAGGTGCCGGCAGCGGGCGGAGTCGGTGGTCGCGCCGAGCCGGTCGTGGACGCCGACGGCCCGCGTCAGCCGCTGCACGGCCTCGGCGGGGTGGAGGCCGGCCAGGGCCTGCGCGGCCTGCTCGTCGGCCAGCGCCGCGTGGTACGGCCGTCCGATGCCGGACCACTGCAGCCGGGCCCGGTCGAAGTGCTGCGCGGCCTGCGTCCGATCCTCGCGGGCGGCGAGCAGGCCGCGGCACAGGTACTGCTCGGCGACCGCCCCGGGGGCGTCCAGGCCCTCGACGCCCGCCCCGTGGTCCTCGACGAGCGCCGCAGCCGTGCGGTCGTCGCCCCGCTGCAGGGCGGTCTCCACGGCCACCGGCACCAGGCCCAAGGCGTAGACCCACTCCTCCTTGCGCGGCAGCAGCGGCAGGTAGGCGCCCACCGTGCTCCAGGCCGCGCCCGCGTCCCCCCGGGCCAGCTGGATCCGGGCCAGGCCGGCCGCGGCGCCGAGCGCGTTGACGTTCATCCGCGCACCGTCCCGGGTCAGTACGCGGTCGAAGCGCTCGACCGCCCGCGAGACCCGCCCACGGGCCGCGGCCATGACGCCCTCCGCGGTGGCGAGCAGGTCGTCGACCGCGAGCGGCTCGTCGACGTACTCCGCGAGGAAGGCCGCGTACCGCTCGTCCCAGTGCGCCCACTCGCCGGCCAGCCAGGACAGCAGCAGCCGGTAGGAGCGGCAGTGCACGATCAGCGCGTGCGCGTGGTGGTGGCGGGAGAGCGCGAGCGCCTCCTCGGTGCAGTCCGCGGCGCGGGCGTCCTGACCGAGGCAGATCCCGACCTCGGCGGTGTTGACCAGGGCCCGCGCGGTGTGCCGGACCACCTCCGGGTCGTCGTCGGTCCGGGGCAGCCCGGCCAGCAGCCCGGCCGCCTCGCGGCGGCCCTGCGCGGCCAGGACGGTGACCCGGTTCGCGGCCACCGAGGCGTGGACGGCCCGGTCGGGACTGTCCGCGATGGTGGCGGCGGCGCGGTCCAGCCAGGCCCGCTGCTCGGCGGCGGAGAACCGGCTGGTCTCCCACATGGCGAGCAGCGACATGGCGCGCGCGGCCTGCTCCGGCCGGCGCCCCTCCAACTCCTCGACGGCCCGCTCGATCTCCGCCTCGCCCGAGGGGTCCGCCGCCTGGTTGAGCAGCATCAGTCCGAGGTCGAGCCGGATCTCACCACGGGCCGCCACCGGGAGGCCCGGACCGGCCACGATCCGGCGCAGCGTGGCGATCGTCCGGGTGTACTCGACGGTGTCCCAGGCGGTCCGGGCCAGGGCGAGCGCGGCGCGGGCGTGCAGGGCGGACGGCAGCCGGGGCTCGTCCAGCACCTGGTGCAGCAGGGCCGCCGCGGTTCCCCGGTCGCCGAGCGCCACGGCCCGGTCCGCCGCCGCCATCGCGCGGTCCAGCCAGACCGCGGTGTCCCCGAGGGCGCGGGCGTGATGGGAGATCTGGACCAGTGGCGGCTCAGGCAGCGCCTCCAGGACGTCCAGGACCCGCCGGTGGAGCCGGTGCCGCACCGGGCCGGGGAGGTTGTCGTACTGGGCCTGCCGGCCGAGCACGTGGGCGAAGCCGTAGCTGTCCGGGCCGTACTCGCGCAGCACCGAGGCCGCCAGCGCCGCGAGCAGCGCCTCGCCGGCGGCCCCCGGCGGCAGCCCGGCGCAGTCCGCCAGCAGCTGCTCGCCGGCCGGGACGGCGAGCACGGCGGAGACGTTCACCAGCGCCACGGCCTCCGGCGAAAGCTGGTCGATGCGTTCCGCGAACACCTCCCGCAGGCTGCGGGGCACCCCGAGCGCGCCGTCCCCGAGCCGCGCACCGAGGGTGATGAGGTCCTCCTCGATGACCAGCGGCAGACCCTCGCTGCGCTCCACCAGGGTGTGGAGGAGCCCGGGGGTGGCCGCCTCGGCCAGGACGGAACGTGCCATCGCCCGCAGGTCGTCCGGGGACAGGCGGGGGAGGGCGAGCTCGGCGCCCCCGGTGCCCGGCGGGCGCCGGAACGCCGCACCGAGCACCGGACCGCGTCCGGGGACGTCCCTGGCCCGGTAGGTGAGCACGAGTGCGGTGTCGGCGGGCAGGTCCCGGCCCAGCAGCAGGAGCAGTTCCCGGGTGGCCTCGTCGGCCCAGTGCACGTCCTCGACCACCAGCACCACCGGGGCGATCGCCGCCAGTACGACCCGCACCCCCCGGGCCACCAGGTCGCGCGGGGCGCTCTGTCCGGACGGCCACGGCTGGGCGGGCGGCAGCCGGTCGGCGAGTTCGGGCAGCAGCACCGCGAGCACCCCGGCGGGGGCGTCCAGCCGGCCCGCCCCCGGCATCCAGGGACCGGACCGGCGCAGCGCCTCCACCACCGGACCGAAGGCCAGCGGCTCGCGCAGCGGGTGGCAGCTGCCGGTCACCACGCGCACGCCCTCGCCGCGCAGTTCGTCGACGGCCTCGGCGACCAGCCGCGACTTCCCGATGCCGGCCTCGCCCTCGACCAGGACCACCGACGGCCGCGCGCGTGCGGCGCCCAGCAGGGCCCCCAGCTCGCGCTCCCGCCCGACGAAGGGGGGTGCCTTCCTCCGGGACGCGTCGCCTGCCGCGCCGGTCTGCGTCGTCATCCGCCGGGTTCCCTCCTGCGCCGTTCCCGGTTCGGGCCAAGCCGATTCCAAACTAGTGCCGTCGCCCGGGGCGCCGCCGGGCGGCGCGGCACCGGAGGGCGCAGGGTCACCCCGGGTCGGTCGGCCGGCTGCGGGCGTGCCCGGGGCGGGCCCCCGTCGGGGTCAGCGGTCCTCGCCGGAGCCGGTCCGCAGGTGGGCGCGCAGCCAGTTCTCCGTGGTGGTGACGTGGATCAGGGCGGCGGCCTGGGCGAGCGGCGCCTCCCGGGCGGCCAGGGCCCGGTGGATCGCCTCGTGTTCGGCGATGGCCTGATCCGCCGCGTCCTCGTCGACCAGGCCGCGCCAGACACGGGCGCGCAGCGTGCGGCCGGAGATCCCCTCCAGCACGGTCGTGAGGGTCTCGTTGCCGGTGGCGGTGACGACCGTGCGGTGGAAGGCGGCGTCGTGCAGGTTCAGACGCTCGGGGTCGCTGCGAAACTGCCGCATCGCGTCGAGGTGGCCGGCCAGTTCGGCGAGGGCCGCGTCGTCGATCCGGGTCGCGGCGAGCGCGGTGGCGGCGGGTTCGAGGAGGCGGCGGGTCTCGATGAGCTCCAACAGCGTGTCACCGCTCAGCAGTTCAACGGCGCTGGAGAGGTTCTCCAGGAGCACGCCGGGAGCCAGGCTGGTCACGTAGGTGCCGTCGCCGCGCCGGATGTCGAGCACCCTCGACACGGCGAGGGCCTTGACGGCCTCGCGCATGAGGTTGCGGGACAGACCGAGTTCGGCGGCGAGCTGCTGTTCGGGCGGCAGCTTGGCCCCGGGGGGCAGCGCGCCGGAGCGGATCAGCTCGCGGATCCGGGCGATGGCCATGTCGGTCAGTGACACGTGCGGGCTCCTGGGCGACGGGGGTTTCGCATGCTGGGCGGACGGGGGCGCTGCTGGTCCGCCCCGGCTATCAGAGCACACCACCGGGGCCGGCCCTCCGCCGGCCGCCGCTCGCCGGTCGGCGCCCCGCGCGTGTGACCCAGCCTAGTAGACATCCCATCAATCCTGTCCACCTTTGGATATCTCCTCCGATCGTCACCCGCCAAGTGACCGGATGGACAAGTATGGTTTTGGTTTCTTCGGCGAGAGTCTGGACAGGTAGGGCGCCTTTGCCTGACAGTTCATCCCATGTCCAGGCCGCTCCGGTGCGGCTGATCGGACGAAACTCCGCATGGCGCCAGTGCGGGAGCACCGAGGACCGGGTCATCGAGTACGTCGACCACCTCCACGAGCACGTCACCGTCCCGCATCGACGCCGTCCGCACCGCGCTCGACCTCGGCGTCGACGACTTCCACGGCGCCCCCTACCGCGGCGCCACCCGGGGCTGATCGCGGCTCGGCCGGGATCAGCCGCCCCGGACACCGTTCCGCAGGCCGGCATCCTCCGCACCGCCTCACCCCCCGCACAGCCGCAACCCCGAATCCCGAATCCCGAACCGAGCGGAGCAGCCATGACCAACACCGACGTACCGCACCACCCGGTGCTGGACGACCGCCTCGCCACAGGCACCGGCCGGCGGGACTTCCTCGGCGGACGGGTGTGACGGCGCCGCTCGGGTCGGCTGCGCTAGGCTTTGCCGGTAACCGCTTTCCTTCGCCCGGGCCGACCGGCCCGCACACAGCCGGCGGGCGCCTCCGAGGACAGCCCCCGCCGCCCCGAGAGGTCGAGATGCGACTGGCACTGAGCACCCTGGGCACACCCGGTCTGTCGCCGGCCGACGCGGTCGGCCTGGCCCGGAGGTTCGGCCTGGACGGGCTGGAACTGCGGCTGCACCCGGACACCGGCGTGCACGCCGGCCTCGGCGCCGCCGAACGGGCTGCCGTCGTCCGGACCCTGGGAACCCTCACCCCGTTCTGCCTGTCCGGGTACGTCCGGATCTGCGAGCCGGGGGACGACGGGCCCGTGATCGAGGCGCTGCGGGCCGACCTGCGCCTCGCGCGGGACCTCGGGGCGGACTTCGTCCGGGTGTTCCCCGGCGGCGGGGACCTCGACGCCGGGGCGCGCAGACTGTCCGCGGTCGCGGACGAGGGGCCGCGCGTGCTGGTCGAGACGCACGACGCGCTGCCCACCGGCGCCGCCGTCGCGGCGCTCCTGGCGCGTGCGCCGCACGCCGGCGCGATCTGGGACCTGCTGCACCCCTGGCGGCACGGCGAGGAGCCCGCGGAGACCCTGCGGCGGCTCGGGGACCGGCTGGCGTGCGTCCAGATCAAGGACGCCGCCTCGACCGACGACACGACGCCCGTCCCCCTCGGGGAGGGGTTCGTCCCGCTGGCCGCCGCTCGCGGGCTGCTCGACGGGTTCGGGGGCTGGGTGTCGCTGGAGTGGGAGCGGACCTGGTACCCGGGGATCCCCCCGGTCGAGGACATCCTGCCCGGGGCGCTGGACTGGGTCGCGGGCCGGGGCCCGGGCGCCGGGGGTTCCCGCCGCGTGCGGTGAGCCCGCCGGGCGCGTGGGGCGCGACGCGCGCCCGGGCGCCGTCCGTCGCGGCGCCGTCCGTCGCGGGGCCGTCCGTCGCGGGGCCGTCCGGACCTCGGCGGCGCCGTGCCGTTCCCGCCGTGCCGTTCCCTCGTGCGGTCCCCGCTGTGCCGTTCCCTCGTGCGGTCCCCGCCGTGCCGTTCCCGCCGCGCGGCCGGGGGCCTCACTCCGGGGCCGCGTCGCCTGCCGGTCCGGTGCTGTCGCGTGCCACCAGTGCCACGCCGAGAGGTGCCTGCCGTGCCGGTGAGGCCCCGTCCGCGATCAGTTGGACGGCGCGCTCCCCGGCCTGTTCCAGCGGCAGCCGGACCGTGGTCAGTGACGGCCGGAGGTCCACCGCGAACGGCACGTCGTCGAAGCCGATGACGGAGACCTCGCTCGGGACGGCCCTGCCGAGGTCGTCCTGGAGCGCCGTGAGCACCCCGGCCGCCATGACGTCGTTGAGGGCGAGGACCGCCGTGACGTCGGGTTCGGCGGCGAACAGTCCGAGTGTCGCGTCCCGCCCGCCCGACCGGGTGAAGTCGGTGAACACCACCCTGGTGTCCGGGAGTTCGCCGCCGAGCCGGGACCATGCCGCCCTGATCCCGGCCAGTCGCCGGTGGACGGTCACCAGGTTCGCGGGCCCGGCGACCACGCCGATCCGGCGGTGGCCGAGCCGCCACAGTTCGGTCGCCGCGCGTTCGGCTCCGCCGCCGTGGTCGAGCGGGACGAACGGTTCGATGCCCCGTTCCCCGATGCAGGCGACCCGTCCGCCGTCCGCCCGGAACGCGTCCAGCTCCGCCGTGAACCGCTCCGTGAGTCCGGGGTCGACGACGCCGCTCCCCGCGATCAGCAGGGCCCGGGCCCGTTGGGCCCGCAGGTTCCGCACGTACTCGATCTCCAGCTCCGGGTCGCCGAACGTCGCGGCGATCATGACCATCAGCCGGTGCCGCTTGGCGCCGCGCATCGCACCGGCGGCGATGGCCCCGAAGTACGGGTCCGCGATGTCGTGCACGAGCAGGCCGACCACGGAGGTCGAGGACCGGGCGAGGGCCTGGGCCGGGGCGTTGGACACGTAGCCGAGGTCGCGGGCGGCGCCCTCCACCTTGCGGCGGAGCTCCTCGCCCACCGTCCGGGGCCCGCCGTGGAGCACCCGCGAGGCCGTGGCGATCGAGACCCCGGCGTGCTCGGCGACGCGCTGGAGGGTCACGGCTCCGGTGGAGCGCTTGGCGCGGGTGGTTGACCTCGGGTTCGGCATGCTCGTAACGTACAGCGCGGTAAGCGCTTACCCAGAATTCCCCGCTCCCGCCCCCAGGCCGAAGGAACCCGCCATGCCCCGCAGAGTCATCGGAATCGTCATGAACGGCGTCACCGGCCGGATGGGCTACCGCCAGCACCTGGTCCGTTCGATCCTCGCCATCCGCGACCAGGGCGGTCTGCCGCTCGGCGACGGCGAGGTGCTCTGGCCCGAGCCGATCCTGGTCGGCCGCAGCGCCCACAAGCTCAAGGAGCTCGCCGACCGCCACGGCCTCGACCACTGGACCACCTCGCTCGACGAGGCACTCGCCCACCCGCTCGCCGAGATCTACTTCGACGCCCAGGTCACCACCGCCCGCGAGAGCGCGCTGCGCGCGGCGATCGCCGCCGGCAAGCACGTCTACACCGAGAAGCCCACCGCCGAGTCCCTCGACGCGGCCCTCGAACTGGCCGCCCTCGCCCGCACCGCCGGCGTGTGCAACGGCGCCGTGCAGGACAAGCTCTTCCTCCCCGGCCTGCTCAAGCTCAAGCGCCTGCTGGACGGCGGCTTCTTCGGCCGGGTCCTCTCCGTGCGCGGCGAGTTCGGCTACTGGGTCTTCGAGGGCGACTGGCAGGACGCCCAGCGCCCGTCCTGGAACTACCGCGCCGAGGACGGCGGCGGCATGGTCCTCGACATGTTCCCGCACTGGCGCTACGTGCTGGACAACCTCGTCGCCCCCGTCCGCTCTGTCTACGCGCACACCGCCACCCACGTCCCGCAGCGCGTCGACGAGCAGGGCCGGCCGTACCGGGCGACCGCGGACGACGCCGCGTACGGCATCTTCGAACTGGAGGGCGGCATCACCGCCCAGATCAACTCCTCCTGGGCGGTGCGGGTCGACCGCGACGAACTGGTCGAGTTCCAGATCGACGGCACCGAGGGCAGCGCGGTGGCGGGCCTGCGCAACTGCCGCTTCCAGCACCGCGCCGCCACCCCCAAGCCGGTCTGGAACCCGGACCTGCCGGCCACCGAGCCGTTCCGCGACCAGTGGCAGCAGGTCCCGGACAACGGCGAGTTCGACAACGGCTTCAAGATCCAGTGGGAGCTGTTCCTGCGCCACGTGGCCACCGGTTCGGAGTACCGGTGGGACCTCCTGGAGGGCGCCAAGGGCGTCCAGCTCGCCGAACTCGGCCTGCGCTCCGCCCGCGAGGGCCGCCGCCTCGACGTCCCCGCCCTGGAGATCTGATGCCCACCCACCTCGACCTGCCCGGCCTCGGTCGCCACCGGATGTCCGAGCCCGCCCCGCTGCCCGCCGCCATGACGCCCGTGACCTCCCGCGTCGTGTACGCCGCCGCCCACGTCGTCGCCGACCCGCTCGGCCCCAACGCCCCCGGCGCACCCGCCGCCGTCGACTGGGACACCACCCTCGCCTTCCGCCGCCACCTGTGGTCCCTGGGCCTCGGCGTCGCCGACGCCATGGACACCGCCCAGCGCGGCATGGGCCTCGACTGGCCGGCCACCCGCGAGCTGATCACCCGCTCCGGCGCCGAGGCCCGCGCCACCGGCGGACGGCTCGCCTGCGGCGTCGGCACCGACCAGCTCGCCCCCGGCACGCACACCCTCGACACGATCACCGCGGCCTACGAGGAACAGCTCGCCGTCGTCGAGGACGCCGGCGCCCGGCCGATCCTCATGGCCAGCCGCGCCCTCGCCCGCACCGCCCGGGGCGCCGACGACTACCTCCGGGTCTACGGGGACCTGATAGCCCGGTCCGCCCGCCCGGTGATCCTGCACTGGCTGGGCGAGATGTTCGACCCGGCCCTGACCGGCTACTGGGGCTCACCCGACCTCGACACCGCCACCGCCACCGTCCTGACCCTGATCGCGAGCGCCCCCGACCGGATCGACGGCATCAAGGTCTCCCTGCTTGACGCCGACCGCGAGATCGCGCTGCGCCGCGCCCTTCCCTCCGGTGTACGCCTCTACACCGGCGACGACTTCAACTACCCGGCCCTGATCCGCGGCGACGAACTCGGCCACAGCGACGCCCTGCTGGGCGTCTTCGACCCCATCGCCCCGGTCGCCGCGGCCGCGCTGCGCGCCCTGGACGCCGGCGATCTCGACCGCTACGACGCCCTGTTCGCGCCGACCCTGCCGCTCGCCCGGCACCTGTTCGCCGCGCCGACCTACCACTACAAGACCGGCATTGTCCTCCTCGCCTGGCTCGCCGGCCACCAGGACCACTTCACCATGGTCGGCGGCGCCCAGGCGGCCCGGTCGGTGCCGCACCTCGTGGAACTGTTCCGGCTCGCCGACACCGCGGGCGTCCTGCCCGATCCGGAGCTCGCCGCCGACCGCATGCGGCGCTTCCTCTCCGTGGCGGTCGGCACCCGCTGACCGGCACCCGCTGACCGGCCCCGCTGACCGGCCCCGCTGACCGGCGTCCGCACCCCCGGGCCCGGGCCCGGCACTTCCCCGGAAGGCCGTCCCGCGCCCGAACGGCCGTCCCTCGCCCCGAGGGGCGGCCACCCGCCCTCCCCGCCCCCCGCACGGAAGGATCCCGGCACCGTGACCGGACCCTCGCCCCTGTCGCACGACCCGCGCGTCTCCCGCGACCCGCGCCTGTCGCGGCTCTCGCTCAACCAGATCACCACCCAGCAGTGGACCCTCCCCGAGGCCGTCCGGGGCTGCGTGGACGCCGGCATCCCGGCGATCGGCCTCTGGCGGGACAAGGTCGCCGACACCGGCCTCGCCCGCTCCGCGAAACTCTGCCGGGACGCCGGCCTCGCCGTCAGCAGCCTCTGCCGCGGCGGCTTCCTCACCGCCACCGACCCCCACGAGCGGCGCGCCGCCCTCGCCGACAACCTCCAGGCCGTCGAGGAAGCCGCCGAACTCGGCACCGACACCCTGGTCATGGTCGTCGGCGGCCTGCCCGCCGGCAGCCGCGACCTCGCCGGCGCCCGTACCGCCGTCGCCGACATGATCGCCGAACTCGCTCCCCACGCAGGGGACTTCGGTGTCCGACTCGCCCTCGAACCGCTGCACCCGATGTTCTGCGCCGACCGGGCCGTCCTCTCCACCCTCGGCCAGGCCCTCGACCTCGCCGAACCGCACCCCGCGACCCAGGTCGGCGTGGTCGTCGACAGCTACCACGTCTGGTGGGACCCCCAGCTCCCCGCCCAGATCGAACGCGCCGGCCGGACCGGACGGATCGCCTCCTACCAGGTCTGCGACTGGACCCTGCCGCTCCCCGCCGACGCCCTGCTCGGCCGCGGCCACGTCGGCGACGGCCACATCGACTTCCGCACCCTCACCGACCAGGTCACCGCCGCCGGACACACCGGCTGGATCGAGGTCGAGATCTTCAACCAGCAGATCTGGGACACCCCCGGCGAGCAGACCCTGCAGACCCTCGTCGAACGCCACCTCGCCCACGTGGCCCGACCGTGAGAGTCCTCCTCGCGCCCGACTCCTTCAAAGGCACCGTCACCGCCGCCGACGCCGCCCGGGCCCTGGCCGACGGCTGGCACTCCGTCCGCCCCGACGACGACCTCCTGCCCCTGCCGATGGCCGACGGCGGCGAAGGCACCCTCGACGCGGTGACCGCCGCCCACCCCGCCGCCACCGTTCACGACGTCCCCCGCTGCACCGGACCGGACGGCACGCCCGTCACCGGCCGCTACGCCCTCCTCCCGGACGGCACCGCCCTCGTCGAGCTCGCCACCGCCAGCGGCCTCCCCCTCCTCGGCGGCAGGCTCGCCCCCCTCGGCGCCACCACCCGCGGAACCGGCGAGGCGATCGCCGCCGCCCTGGACGCCGGCGCCACCGCACTGACCGTGGCCCTCGGCGGCTCCGCCTCCACCGACGGCGGGGCCGGACTCCTGGCCGCCCTCGGGCTGCGTGTCACCGCCCGCTCCGGAGCCCGACTGCCCGACGGCGGCGGCGCCCTCGCCACCGCCGGACACCTCGACACCCGGCTACTGCGCCCCGCCCCGCCCGGCGGTGTCCGCCTGCTCACCGACGTCACCAACCCGCTGCTCGGCCCGCACGGGGCAGCAGCCGTCTACGGGCCGCAGAAAGGCGCCGGACCGGCCGAGACCGCCCTCCTGGAACGCGGCCTGCGCCGGTACGCCGACCTCCTCGGCGGCGACCCCGACCGGCCGGGGGCCGGCGCCGCAGGCGGCACCGCGTACGGGCTCGCCACCGTCTGGAACGCCCGCATCGAGCCCGGCGCGGCGGCTCTCGCGGACCTCCTCGGGCTCGACGCCGCCCTCGCCGCGGCCGACCTCGTCATCACCGGCGAGGGCCGCTTCGACGCCACCAGCCTGCTCGGCAAGGCGGTGGGGGAGGTGATCACCCGCGCCGATCGTGCCGCCGTCCCCGTCCGCGTGGTCGCCGGCGACTCCACCGACGCCCGCGCGCTCACCCTGGTCTCGCTCGCCGGCGACACCACCGACGCCTGCCGCCGGGCCACCCACTGGCTGTACCGGGCCGGCGCGCACCTGGCCCGTTCCGTCGGCGCGGCAGGCGGTTGAAGCGGTCACCGCGCCGGCCGCGTACGTGCCCCGGGGGACCAGGCCCGGAGCGCCGGGCCTGCGGCCCCTCCCGACACCGACCGCGCCGCCGGGGCGGTCGGCGTCGGATCCGCGCCCGCGCCGGCGCCCGGCCCGCCCTCGGAGACACCGGTGACCCGGCCAACTGGTCTGCCCTCGAAGGGATCCGGCTCCACCCGTCGCTCTCCGAGGCCCACGACTGCGTCGAGGCCGACACCCGCTCGCGCTCGCCGAAGGCCGCCACGTCGAGGCCGGGGAGCGGGGCCGAACAGCTCTCCGGCAGGCGTTCTCGGGCGACGGCTCGTCGGCGCAGGCGTCGTTGCCGGCCGTGGAGGGCTGTGGGCGGCTGTGGGGGCTTCCGACCCTTCGGTCGCGAAGTCCCTTATCAATCAAGCCAGTTGATCGGTGGTGCACCGACGACCCCGGTGATGTCCTCCACCCGGACCGGGACTGTTCGGAGGTGCGGCGGATCGCTGACGGTCACTTCGGTCCGCGCGCTCGACGCCCGTCGGTCACTCGTCGGCGGGCGAGCAGTCCAGACAGACCGGCCGTCCGCCCTCCTCGCCCGCGAAGCGGCTTCGGTGGTGGACCATGAAGCACCGCGAACACGTGAACTCGTCCCCTTGTACGGGCACCACCCGGACCGTGAGCTCCTCCCCGGAGAGATCGGCCCCCGGCAGTTCCACGGACTCCGCCTCCTCCGACACGTCGACGTCGGACGCGTTGCTCGACCGGGCGGCACGCTGCCTCTTGAGCTCCTCGACGCTTTCCACCTCCTCCTCGTCACTGTTCGTACGCGGGGCGTCGTAGTCGGTTGCCACTGCTGCACCTTCCGTCACGTCGGGGCCGGCACACGCGGACACCGGTTCTGGGTTTGCGACGCCATCACTATGGACCCTCGTACGGATCTCAGCCACTGGAGTCCCGCGTGTTGGCCGCGAATGCGCTCTTTCGCGGCGTCCGGACCGCCGGCCGGCCGCCTTCGCCGGTTCCCCCGCCACGGCTTCGGGTCGACCGGGGGCCGGCGGGCCCGCAGCTCCGTGACGCGACGTGCAACTCGACTGTGGGGGCGGCGTATTCGAGTTGGCCGTGGGGGATCCAGGGGGCGAGGTGGTGGCCGCGGGTGAGTCGGGTGCCGCCGATCAGGGCTCTCCGGTGCCGCCGGGGGGGCGGGGTTGCCGGTGTGCCGCATCCGGTCGAGGGGCCGATGATGCCGCTGTGGGGGGACGGTGTCCGCAGAAAGATATACGATGACCTATCTCATCCACTATGCTGCGTCGCGTGCCCAACTCCGAGCCCGTACACACGACGACGGCCGACCGAGCGCCGCGAGGAATGGTCGTCACCGTCGCCGGTGAGATCGCACCGGACGCCCTCGGCGCGGTGCTCCCCCGCGAACACCTCCTGGGGGACTTCACCTCCCCGGCCGGCCGCGCGAGCCGCCGACCGCCCTACCGGACGCAGTTCTACCGGGCCCCGCTGACCATGGCGTCGCTCGGCGAGATCGCCATGGGCGCACCCAACCGGGACAACCTGCTGCTCGACGACCGGGACGTGGCGGTGGCCGAGGCCGCGGCCCTCCGCAGCGCCGGCGGCGGCACCCTGGTGGACGTCACCACCCCCGATCTCGGCCGCGACCCGGCCGGGCTCCGCCGCATCGCCGAGGCATCGGGCCTGCACGTCGTCATGGGAGCCGGGCGCCACCACCCCGCGCGTACCGACGGGTCCCGCGAGGCCGAGCCCCTCGTCGAGGAGATCGTCCGGGACCTCACCGAGGGCGTGGACGGCGTGCGGGCGGGCGTCATCGGCGCGTTGGCCGCGCTCGACCCCGCCGACGCCGCCGAGCGCGCCGTCCTGGTGGCGGCCGCGCGGGCGTCGGCGGCCACGGGCGCACCGGTCTCGCTCACCCGCTCCGCCGACCCCGCCGTCCAGCAGCGCGTGCTCGACCTGCTGGCCGAGGAGGGCGCGGACCTCGCACGGGTCGCCGTGGGCCACTGCGATCCGCTGTCCCCCCACCCCGACGACCTCGAACCGCTGCTCGCGCGCGGGGTGTTCGTCCAGTTCGACCGGCTCGGCCTGCTGCCCTCGGTCCACAGCGTGTCCGACGACCAGGACGTCGCCGCCGCGGTGCTCGACCTCGCCCGCCGGGGCCGGGCCGGGCAGGTGCTGCTGTCGCAGGGCGTCCGCGCCAAGGCGCAGCTGCTCGCCCACGGGGGCGGCGGATACGGCTTCGTCCTGCGGCAGTTCGCGCCGTACCTGCGGATGGTCGGCGCCGACGACGCTCTCGTGGAGACCCTCACCGTGCAAAACCCCCGCCGCTTCCTCACCACCCCGGCCCGGAGGGCAGACTCGTGAGCCGCTACCCCTTCGAGATTCCCGACCTCGCCGGCCGGGTCCTCACCGTCGCCGGGCCCGTCGACCCGTCGGTGCTCGGCACCACGCTCATGCACGAACACCTCTTCGTGGACCTGCGGCGCCCGCCCGGCGCCCGGCGGCCGGGTGAGGACGCCCCGGAGGCCGCCGAGCCGCTCACCCTCGCCAACCTCGCCCGCACCCGGCACGGGGCGCCGAACGCCGACAACGACGTCCTGGACGACCCGGAGGAGATCCTCCCCGAGGTGCTGGCCTTCGTCGAGGCCGGCGGGTCCACCATCGTCGAGGTGTCCCCGATCGGCCTGGGGCGGGACCCGCTCGCGCTGCTGCGGCTGTCGCGCGCCGGCGGGCTCCACGTCGTCATGGGAGGCGGCTGGTACACCACGGCCTTCCACCCGGCCGACATGGCCGCTCGCACCGTCGACGAACTCGCCGACGTCCTCGTGCGGGACGTCGTGCTCGGGGCCGACGGCACCGGCGTCCGCTCGGGCGTCATCGGCGAGATCGGCGCGGAGAGCGTGCCGCTGACCGACGGCGAGCTCAAGAGCGTGCGCGCGAGCGGACGCGCCTCCAGGATCACCGGAGCCCCCGTGACCTTCCACGTCGGCGGTGTCGGCGAGGACAGGTTCCGGGTGCTCGACATCCTGGAGGAGGAGGGCGTGGCCCCGTCGAACGTGGTGCTGGGCCACGCGGCGGACGTCCTCGCGGACCCGGCCTTCGGTGAACGGCTGCTCGCCCGGGGCGTGTTCGTCGAGTTCGACTTCCTGGCCTCGCCCGGCAGCCCGTGGGGGCACCTCGTCCTGATGAGCGATCACAAGACCGCGCGCGGGATCGCCGGCCTCGTCGACCGGGGCTACGCGGGGCAGATCGTCCTCGGCCACGACGTGTGCCAGAAGATCCAGCTGAAGAAGTACGGCGGCAAGGGGTTCGACTACATCCCGCGCCACTTCCTGCCCGCGCTCCGCAGGCTGGGGGTGGGGGAGGAGGCCCTCCACGCGATCATGGTCGACAATCCGGCCCGCGCGCTCGCCTTCGCGAAACCGCAGTGAGCGGGGCCGGGACCGGGGGCCCGGGGTCGGCCACCGGCCCCGGGGAGTCCCCCGTCCCCCCGCCGTCGGGCGCCCCGGGCGGGCGGATCAGGTGGGGAGGCGGAAGAAGGTGCGGTAGAGGGGGAGTTGCTGGTCCAGCATGTGGATGCCGGGGTGGGTGGGACGGCCGAGAGCCGCGGCGGCCCGCAGGAGCGGCGTCTCGGCGGGGGTCATGATGATGTCGGCGACGAGCGCGGTCGGGGGGAGCAGCGCCGGGTCGAACGGGAGGGGGTCGGCCGGGTCGAGGCCGAGCGGGGTGGCGTTGACGGCGAGGTCCGTGGACGCGCCCACGGCGGCGGCCGCGGCGACGCGGTCGGGCCACCGGGCGCCGAGCCGCTCCAGGAGGGCGTCGAGGCGGCCCCGGTCCGGATCGGTGACGGTGAGCGAGGCCGCTCCCCCGGCGAGCAGGGCGGCGGCGATGGCGAGCCCCGCGCCGCCGGCGCCGGCGAGGGCGACGCGGAGCCCGGCGGGGTCGTGACCCCGGGCGGCGAGGCCGCGGACGAACCCCGCGCCGTCGAAGTTGTCGCCGTACCAGCGGCCGTCAGGCTCCCGGCGCAGGGCGTTGGTGCTGCCCAGGAGGGTGGCGGTGTCGCTGAGTTCGTCGGCGTGCGCGCACATCGCCAGCTTGTGCGGGACGGTCACCAGCAGCCCGTCGAGGTTGGCCGTCGCCTTGAGCCCGCGCACGACGTCGTCGAGCCGGTCCGCCGGGGCGTGCACGGGGACGAGCACGGCGTCCACGCCGCTGTCGGCGAAGAGCGGGTTGAGCAGGGCGGGCGCCTTGGCCTGGGCGATCGGGTCGCCGAGGACGGCGAACAGCCGGGTGCGGCCGGAGATCGACACGTCAGACCCCCTCGGCGCGGGCGCGCGGCATGGCGTCCAGGGTGCGGGCGACGAGCGGTTCGGGGACGTCGCGGACGAGTTCGGCGCCGTGCGGGCCGTCGAGGACGAACGAGAGGCCGTCGACGGCCTTCTTGTCCAGCCGCATCAGGGCGATCAGTTCGCCGGTGCCGACCTCCGGCGGCAGGGCGGTGGGCAGCCCGTAGTGGGCGACCACGTCGTGGTGCTCGGCGACCCGTTCGGGGCGGATCCGCCCGAGCGCGCCGGCCAGCCGGCCCGCGAAGACCGTGCCGACGGCGACCGCCTCGCCGTGCCGCAGCCGGAAGTCGGTGGCGCGTTCGAGGGCGTGGCCCAGGGTGTGGCCGTAGTTGAGGATGTGCCGCAGCCCGGCGTCGCGTTCGTCGGCGGCCACCACGGCGGCCTTCCGGGCGATGCTCGCGGCGATCTGTTCCTCCAGCGGCAGGTGGCGCAGGTCCCCGGCGCCGATGAAGTGGCAACGGGCGATCTCTCCGTAGCCGTTGATCCGTTCGCGCGGGGGCAGGGTGGCGAGGTAGTCAGTGTCGCAGAGGACGGCGGAGGGCTGCCAGTAGGCGCCCACGAGGTTCTTGCCCTCCGGGAGGTTGACGGCGGTCTTGCCGCCGACGCTGGCGTCGACCTGGGCCAGCAGCGACGTGGGCAGGTGCACCACGGGCACGCCCCGGTGGTAGAGCGCGGCGGCGAGCCCGACCGCGTCCGTCGTGGTGCCGCCGCCGCAGGAGACGACGGCGTCCGCCCGGCCCAGGCCGAACGCGGTGAAGCGGCTGCACAGTTCGGCGACCCAGGCGAGGGACTTGCCCTCCTCGCCGTCCTTCGCGGCGATCACCAGGGTGTCGAGACCGGTGTCGGGCAGCCACTCGGGGGGCCGGGCGCTCACCACGGCGACCCGGCGGGCGCCGATCCCCGCGAGGACGCCGGCCAGCCGGTGGCGGGCGCCGGGGCCGATGAGGACCGGGTAGCCGCGTTCGCCCAGCTCCACGTCGATGCGCCGCAGCCCGCCGTCCTCGCGGACCCGGCCGCCGTGGGTGCCGGGGGCGCCGTGGGTGCCGGGGGCGCCCGGCCTGTCGCCGGCGCCGCCCGGGTCAGCCCCCGGGTCAGCCCCCGGGTCCGTGTCCGGGTGCGGGCGGTCCGCCGTCCCTGTCGTGGTCAACTCGGCTCTCCCAGTGGTTGTCGGCGCGCCAGCGCGACGGCGCCGTGCAGTGAGGACAGCCCGCCGAGCGCGGCGGGGCGGATCGCGGGGGCGGGGCCGCCCGGGCGGGCCAGTGCGGCGGCGTGGGCCTCCACCCGCGCGGCGAAGCCGGGCAGTCCGTCGGCGAAACCGCCACCCACCACGGTCAGTTCGGGGTGGAACAGCTCGGCGAGCGACACGGCCGCCGCCGCCAGTGCGGAGCACGTCTCCTCGACAGCCTCCTCCGCCCAGGGCTCGCCCCCGGCGAGCGCGGCCCGCAGCTCGGCGAACCCGACGGGGGCGCCGCGCAGCAGCGCCGCGCGCCGCAGGGTGGCGGGACCGGAGGCGGTGGCCTGGAGGCAGCCGTGGCGCCCGCAGTCGCAGCGCGGACCCCCGCGGTCGACGATCAGGTGCCCCGCCTCGCAGGATCCGCGCGACGGTCCGGGCAGGGGCGCGCCCCGGTGGACGACGCCGCCGCCGACGCCCGTCCCGACGCCTAGGTAGACGAGGTGGTCGCGCCCGGCGTGCACGGCCTCGGCGAGCGCGGCGAGGTCGCCGTCGTCCGCCCAGCCGACGGTGGCGGCGGGGAAGAGCTCCCGCAGGGCCGGGGCGAGGCCGAAGTCCTCCCAGCCGGGGCGTCCCGGCCAGGCGAGGACCCGGCCGTCCGGACCGACGGTGGCGGGCATCGCGACCCCGACCGCGGCGAAGTCGCCGCCCCACCGCTCGCGCAGCCGGGCGACCGCGTCGGCCAGCGCGGCCCAGTCCGCGGCAGCCCCCCGCGCCTCGGGCCAGGGCAGGACGGCCTCCTCCGTGCGGACCGGCCCGCCGGGCGCGCCGCCCTCGGCGCGCAGCGCCACCTTCGTCCCGCCGACATCGATGCCGAGCAGGCCCCGGGCGGCGGTCGCGGCGCCCATCAGGACTCCGGCACCTTGGCCAGCAGCGCCTGGGCGGCGAGACGGTAGCCGAGCGAGCCGAGGCCGACGATCACGCCCGAGGCGAGCGGCGCCAGCACCGACTCGTGCCGGAAGGTCTCGCGCGCCCAGACGTTCGACAGGTGCACCTCGACGAAGGGCCGCGGGTAGGCGGCCAGCGCGTCGCGCAGGCTCCAGCCGGCGATCATCAGCGCGCCCGGGTTCACGATCGCCCCGACGGTGTCGTACGAGTCCTGCACCGCCTCGATCAGCTGTCCCTCGGACTCGCGCTGGACGGAGGTGACCTTCCAGCCCCGGCCGGCCACCTCGGCGGCCACGGCCGCCTCGATGTCCGCCAGGGTGTCGGTGCCGTAGACCTCCGGCTCGCGGCGGCCGAGAATCCCGAGATTGGGACCGTTCAGCAATAGCAGTTCGCTCATATTCCGGTTATAGCAGTGTGTGCCTCACCGGAACGCGGAACCCGGTCCCCGTGATGCAGGACAAGGGCTTTGTAGGGGGGTGTGTAGGGGAGGTGACGGGCTCGCTTTTCCTGGGTTAGCGTGCCGTTCCACGGTCCCCCCGAAACGAAAGGCTGCGCGGAATTATGAGCGCCAAAGGACGTCCGGCCCCGGAGTTCCCGGTCTGGCCGCAGTTTGACGAGGCCGAGCGCGAAGGACTGATCAGGGCCCTGGAGCAGGGCCAGTGGTGGCGCATGGGCGGCAAGGAGGTCGACACCTTCGAGCAGGAGTTCGCCGACTACCACGGTGCCGAGCGCGCGCTCGCCGTCACCAACGGCACCCACGCGCTGGAGGTCGCCCTCCAGGTGCTGGGCGTGGGCCCGGGCAGCGAGGTCATCGTGCCCGCCTTCACCTTCATCTCCTCCTCGCAGGCCGCCCAGCGGCTCGGCGCCGTCGCGGTGCCGGTCGACGTCGACCTCGACACCTACAACCTGAGCCCCGAGGCGGCGGCCGCCGCGATCACCCCGCGGACCCGGGCGATCATGCCCGTCCACATCGCCGGCCAGATCGCCGACATGGACGCCCTCGGCAAGCTGTCCGCCGACACCGGCGTGCCGATCGTGCAGGACGCCGCGCACGCCCACGGCGCCCGCTGGCAGGGCCGTCGGGTCGGCGAGCTCGGCTCCATCGCCGCGTTCAGCTTCCAGAACGGCAAGCTGATGACGGCCGGCGAAGGCGGCGCCGTCACCTTCCCCGAGACCGCGCAGTACGAGGAGGCGTTCCTGCGGCACAGCTGCGGCCGGCCCCCGACGGACCGGAAGTACTTCCACCAGACCTCCGGCTCCAACTTCCGGCTGAACGAGTTCTCCGCGAGCGTTCTGCGCGCCCAGCTCGCCCGCCTCGACGGCCAGATCGCCGTCCGGGAGGAGCGCTCCAAGCTGCTCAGGAGCCTGCTGGAGGAGATCCCCGGCGTGGTGCCGCAGGGCCGCGACGAGCGCGCCGACCGCGTCCCGCACTACATGGCGATGTTCCGGGTGCCCGGCCTGAGCGAGGAGCGGCGCGACGCGCTGGTGGACGACCTGATCGCCCGCGGCCTGCCCGCCTTCGTCGTCTTCCGCGCGATCTACCGCTCGGACGGCTTCTGGGAGACGGCCGCGCCCGACTTCACCGTCGACGAGCTGGCCCGGGCCTGCCCCAACAGCGAGGCGCTCACCACCGAGGGCATCTGGCTGCACCACCGCACCCTGCTCGCCGGGGAGCAGCAGATCGAGGACGCCGCCCAGATCATCTCCGACGCCCTGGCCGCGGTGTGAGCGCGGCACCGCGGGATCCGGGAGCGCCGGTGCGGGTGGCCGTCGTCGGCCTCGGCTGGGCGGGCCGCACGATCTGGCTGCCCCGTCTGGCGGCGCACCCGGCGTTCCGGGTCACCGCCGTCGTCGAGCCGGGCCCCGTCGCGGCGGAGCACGTCCCGGAGGGCGCCGAACTCCTCGCCGACGCCGACCTGCTCGGCCCGGACGTGGACCTCGCCGTCGTCGCGGTGCCCAACCACCTGCACACCCCGGTCGCCGAACGGCTGCTGGCCCGCGGCATCCCGGTGTTCCTGGAGAAGCCGGTCTGCCTCAGCGCCGCCGAGGCCGACCGGCTGGCCGCCGCCGAGCGGGCGGGCGGGGCCGTCCTGCTGGCGGGCAGCGCCGCCCGCTACCGGGAGGACGTCTCCGCCCTCATCGAGGTGGCGGCGGAGATCGGCCCGATCCGCCACGTGGACCTCGCGTGGGTCCGCGCCAGCGGCGTCCCCGACGCCGGCGGCTGGTTCACCAGCCGCCGGCACTCCGGGGGCGGCGCGCTGGTCGACCTCGGCTGGCACCTGCTCGACACCGCCGCGACCGTGCTCGGCGGCCCGGTCCGGTTCCTGGACGTGCTCGGCTCGGTCTCCGCCGACTTCGTCAACGACGGCGCGCGGAGCGCCGGCTGGCGCGGCACGGAGGGACCGGACGGCGAGGGCGACGTCGAGGACACCGCCCGGGGCTTCCTCACCACCGACACCGGTGTCTCGGTGGCGGTACGGGCGAGCTGGGCCTCGCACGAGCCCGTCGACACCACCCGGATCACCGTGGAGGGAGCCACCGGCTCCGCCACCCTGGTCTGCACCTTCGGTTTCAGCCCCAACCGCCGCGTCCCGCGGCTCACCCGGACCCGCGACGGCGTCACCACCGACGTCCCGCTGCACCGCGAGTCCGTCGGCGCCGAGTACGTGCGCCAGCTCGACGCCCTGCCCGCCCTGCTCGCCGACCCGGCCTCGCGCGGCGCGGCCGTGACCCAGGCCCACTACACGATCTCGGTCATCGAACGGCTCTACGCGGGGGCCCGCGCCCCACGGCCGCGGCTCGCCGACGAGGCCACCGCGCTCGCCGTCTGACCGGCGCCGAGCCGTCGGCACCGACCCACCGGAGCCGCCCCACGCCCCGGCCCCCGGGGGCCGTGCCCACCCCGCCGGTCCGCGCGGGCCGGGGCGTCAGGCCCGGTCACCCGTCCGGGCCGCCCACTTCCCATGGAGACCCCATGCCGAGCAACCAGCCCGCAGCCACCGCCCCCGACGCCCGCGCGCTCGCCGCGTTCTCCCCGGTCCGCGCGGTGGTCTTCGACCTCGACGGCGTCATCGTCGACAGCTTCGACGTGATGCGCCGGGCGTTCCTGACCGCCTACGACGAGGTGGTCGGCGACGGCCGGCCGCCGTTCGAGGAGTACTGCCGCCACCTGGGCCGCTACTTCCCCGACATCATGCGCATCATGGGGCTGCCCCTCGAACTGGAGGAGCCCTTCGTCCGGGAGAGTTATCGCCTCGCCCACCAGGTCACCGTGCACGAGGGAGTGCGCGAGCTGCTCGCCGAACTCAACCGGCGCGGCATCCGGCTGGCGGTGGCCACCGGGAAGAGCGGCCCCCGGGCCCGCTCGCTGCTCGACCAGCTCGGCCTGCTGCACCACTTCGACCACGTGCTCGGCTCCGACGAGGTCGCCCGGGCCAAGCCCGCCCCCGACATCGTGCTGCGCGCCCTGGAACTGCTGCGCCTCCCGGCCGGGCAGGCCGTCATGATCGGTGACGCCGTGACCGACCTGGCGAGCGCCCGGGGCGCCGGGGTCGGCGCGATAGCCGCCCTGTGGGGGGAGACCGACGAGCCGGCGCTCCTCGCGGAGCGGCCCGACGCCGTGCTGCGCCGCCCCGACGAACTGCTCGCCCTGCTGCCCGAACCCGCCCCGGCCCACTGACACCCGCCCACTGACACCCGCCCACTGGCCTCGGCCCACCGACCCCGGCCCGACGGGGCGGGTCCCCGGTGAGCAGGCCCGCAGAACAGACCCCGCCGAGCCCGTCCGCCGGACTCGGCCGCCGGACCCGGCGCCCGCCGAGCGCCGGACCCGCCGGACCCGGAACCCCTCCGGGTCCGGTCCGCCGACCGGCGGTCCGTCCACCGGTCCCGGCGGGTCCCGGCCGACGGTGGCCCGTCCTCGTCCCCGTCCCCGGCCAGGCCCCGCCGAGGCTCCCTCCCGGCCCGGACCGCCCACCCGCCCCGCCGAGCGCAGGCTCGGCGGGGCGGCGTCGTTCCCGGCCACCCGCCCACCCGGACACCCGCGGCCCGCCTCCGCCGCCGTCCCCCGCCGTCCCCCGCCGTCCCCCGGCGCCCGCCTGCGCCCGCCCGCCGCCCGCGTGGCCGCTGCGAATAGGGACCGTATAGGGGGTCGGTTAGGGGCGGCCCGAGGCCCCCGCCGGACGAGACTGTGACGGGCGGGAATTCGCGTACGGCCTCCCAGGACCGGCCGCGCGGCAATTCACCGCCCCCTTTTCCGAGAAGTAATCCGGCTTTCGTCAGCCCGCCCGTTCCGCCCGGCGGAAAACGGAAATCCCCGCACCATTCCCGGCGCCGTCCGGCCGGAACACACCGGGGTACCCGCACCCGACCGACCCGACGTAAGGAAGTGACGGCATGTTGCGCACCGAGCTGATCCGGCCGCTGCCCGAACTGCTGGCCGAGCACGCCCGCGACAGCTCGGACAAGACCGCGTTCCGCGACGCGGTCCGAGGCGTGACCTACGCCGAGCTCCACGACCGCACCGGCCGGATCGCCGGACACCTCGCCGAGCTGCGCCTCCAACCGGGCGACCGGGCGGCGATCCTGCTCGGCAACAGCGTCGAGGTCGTGGAGAGCTACTTCGGCGTGCTCCGGGCCGGTGCCATCGCCGTCCCGCTCAACCCGCACGCCACCGAGACCGAGCTCGCCCACCTCCTCGACGACAGCGGCGCCCGCGTGGTGATCACCGACGCGGCCCGGGCCGGCGCCCTGGAGGCCCTCGCGCGCGGCCGGGCCGACCTGCGGGTGATCGTGACCGGCGACGGCCCCGTCCCGGCCGGCGCCCTCTCCTTCGAGACCCTCGCCACCACCGCGCCCGCCACCCCCGCGCGCGACGACCTCGGGCTGGACGACCCCGCCTGGATGCTCTACACCTCCGGCACCACCGGCCGCCCCAAGGGCGTCCTCTCCACCCAGCGCAACTGCCTCTGGTCGGTCGCCGCCTGCTACGTGCCCGTGCCCGGCCTCAGCGCCGAGGACCGGGTGGTGTGGCCGCTGCCGCTCTTCCACAGCCTCTCCCACATCGCGTGCGTGCTGAGCGTCACCGCGGTCGGCGCCACCGCCCGCATCCTCGACGGGTTCGCCGCGCAGGACGTCCTGGAGGCCGTGCGCGAGGAGTCCGCGACCTTCCTGGCGGGCGTGCCCACCATGTACCAGCAACTGGTGCGCGCCGCCCGCGAGGACGGCTTCTCCGCGCCGGCCCTGCGGATGTGCCTGGTCGGCGGCGCCATGACGACCGCCGCGCTGCGCCGCTCCTTCGAGGAGGCGTTCGGCGCGCCCCTCATCGACGCCTACGGGTCCACCGAGACCTGCGGCTCGATCACCGTCAACTGGCCCACCGGCGCCCGCGTCGAGGGCTCCTGCGGCCTGCCCGTGCCCGGCCTCGGCGTGCGGCTCGTCGACGTCGAGACCGGCCTCGACGCCGCCGACGGCGAGGAGGGCGAGGTCTGGGTGCGCGGCCCGAGCGTCATGCTCGGCTACCACAACCAGCCCGAGGCCACCGAGCAGGCGCTGCGCGGCGGTTGGTACCACACCGGGGACCTCGCCCGGCGCGACGAATCCGGCTACTTCACCATCACCGGCCGGATCAAGGAACTGATCATCCGCGGCGGGGAGAACATCCACCCGGCCGAGGTCGAGGAGGTGCTGCGGGGCGTCGCCGGTGTCGCGGACGTCGCCGTCGTCGGCAAGCCCCACGAGGTACTGGGCGAGGTCCCGGTGGCCTTCCTGGTGCCCGGCCCCGGCGGCCTCGACCCGGAGGCCCTGCTGGCCGCCTGCCGCGAACGGCTCTCGTACTTCAAGGTCCCCGAGGAGCTGTACGAGACCGACCGCATCCCGCGGACCGCCTCCGGCAAGATCACCCGTCACGTCCTGCTCGACGCGCCCGCCCGGCTCCGGGCCGCCGGCGGCAGCCACTACGAGCACCTGTTCCGCGTCGACTGGCTGCCGCTCTCCTCCGTCCCCGGTGCCCGCCCGGCCACCAGCACCTGGGCCGTGCTCGGCACGGACGGCTTCGGCCTGGGTGACGCCCTCGGCGCAGGCGCCGCGCACCGCGACCCCGCCTCGCTGGCCGCCGCCGACCCGCTCCCCGACGTCGCCCTGCTCGGCTGCGGCGCGGGCCTGCGCAAGCCCGGTCCGCTCGCCGCCGACGTCGAGGACGCCGTGCGGCGGCTCGACCGGCAGCTCGAAGCCTGGCTCGCCGAGGAGCGGCTGTCCGACACCCGGCTCGTCGTCGTCACCCGCGGCGCCGTCGCCGACGGCGCCATCGACCTCGTCCAGGCCCCGCTCTGGGGCGTGGTCCGCGCCGCCCAGGCCGAGCACCCCGGCCGGTTCGTCCTCGTCGACCTCGACGCCGAGGAGACCGCCGCCGCCGCGCTGGCCGACGCCGTCGCCTCCGGCGAGCCGCAACTCGTCATCCGCTCCGGAGTCCCGCTGAGGCCGCGCGCCGCCCGGGTGTCGGCCGCGCTCGCCCACGGCGAGCCCCCGGCCCGCTTCGACCCGCGCCGCGCCGTGCTGGTCACCGGTGCCGACGGGGCGACCGCCGCCGCGGTCGCCCGCCACCTCGTCTCCGGGCGGGGCGTGCGCCGCGTCCTGCTGACCAGCACCCACGGCCCCGACGACCGGGCCGCCGCCGAACTCGCCGCCCGGCTCACCGAATCGGGCGCCGACGTCACCCTCACCGCCGTCGACCCCGCCGACCGCGACGCCCTCGCCGCCTACGTCGCGGCCCCCGGCGTCCGCTTCAACGCCGTCGTCCACACCCCCGGCGCCGCGTTCCCCGGGCTCGCGGCCACCCTCGCCGCGGCGATCAACCTGCACGACCTGACCGCCGCCGCGGACCTCTCCGCCTTCGTGGTGTACACGCCCGCCGCCGGCCTGCTCGGCGCGCCCGGCGCCGACGGGGAGGCCGCCGCGGCGGCGTTCCTCGACGCGCTCGTCCGCCACCGGGTCCAGCGCGGCCTGCCCGGCCTCGCCCTCGGCACCGGTCCCGCCGACGGCGACGGGCGGACCGTGCCGCCGGGCCTCGGCCGGCTCACCGCCCAGGAGAGCGCGGCGGCGTTCGACGCCGCCCACCTGGCCGACCACACCTCGCTCCTGCTGCTCCGGCTCGACGCGGAGGGGCTGGACGCCCTCGCCCCGCCGGACGTTCCGGCCCTGCTGCGCGACCTCATCGACGCCCCGGCCGGTCCGCGCACCCCCGACAGCGCGACCGCCGCCGCACTGCGCCGCCGCCTGTCCGGCCGGTCCGCCGCCGACCGGCAGCGGGACCTGCTCGACCTCGTTCTCGCGGAGACCGCCCAGCTCGCCTCCGACCGCCCGGACGCGATCCGGCCCGACGGCCCGTTCAAGGACCTCGGTTTCACCTCCGCCACCGCCGTCGACCTGCGCGGGCGTCTCACCGCGGCCACCGGCCTGCGGCTCCCTGCCACCCTCGCCTTCGACCACCCCACCCCGACCGCCGTCGCGGCCTTCCTCCTCACCGTGCTGACCGGCAAGCCCGCCGCCGCCCGGCCCGTCCCCGTGCCGCGCACCGCGCCGCCGGCCGACGACCCCGTCGTCATCGTCGGGGCGGCCTGCCGGCTGCCCGGCGGCGTCGGCTCCCCGGCCGACCTGTGGCGGCTGGTCAGCGAGGGCACCGACGCGATCACCCCGTTCCCCCGTGACCGGGGGTGGGACCTCGACGCCCTCTACGACCCGGACCCGACCGTCCCCGGCACCTCCTACGCGCGCCACGGCGGTTTCCTGCACGACGCCGGCGAGTTCGACGCCGCCTTCTTCGGGATCTCGCCGCGTGAGGCGCTGGCGACGGATCCGCAGCAGCGGTTGCTGCTGGAGACGTCCTGGGAACTGCTGGAGCGGGCGGGCATCGACCCGACGTCGCTGAAGGGGCAGCCGGTCGGCGTGTACGCCGGTC
>NZ_JAQYWW010000920.1:0-299 GCF_036322525.1 Streptomyces sp. BE20
CGCAACCTCTACGCCATCGGCGGCAACGACACCGCCGCCCGCCTCGCCGGCATCAACATCAACAAATACCTCATCGCCGTCTACGCCCTCATCGGCACCGTCGCCGCCCTCGCCGGCATCCTCCTCACCGCCCGCACCGGCTCCGGCCAGCCCGTCTCCGGCAGCGAAGGCCTCGAACTCAAGGCCATCACCGCCGCCGCCCTCGGCGGCGCCGCCCTCAAGGGCGGCAAGGGCGGCATCGGCGGCACCCTCCTCGCCGTCGCCCTCCTCGGCTGCCTCGAAAACGGCCTCACCGTCCA
>NZ_JAQYWW010000921.1:0-335 GCF_036322525.1 Streptomyces sp. BE20
CTCCATCGGCGCCCTGCCCCTGACCGTCGCCCGCGACGCCGGCTGCCAAGTCGCCTACCTTCCAGGCCTCGCCATGCGACGAATCACCGACCTCTACCCCGGCGAGGCGAAGACCGACGCCAAGGACGCCGCCGTGATCGCCGACGCGGCCCGCACCATGCCCCACACCCTGCGCACGCTGGAACTCACCGACAAGATCACCGCCGAACTCACCGTCCTGACCGGGTTCGACCAGGACCTCGCCGCCGAGGCCACCCGCACCTCCAACCGGATACGCGGCCTGCTCACCCAGTTCCACCCGTCACTGGAGCGCGTGCTCGGACCACGGCTCGACC
>NZ_JAQYWW010000922.1:0-304 GCF_036322525.1 Streptomyces sp. BE20
CCAGACCGGCCGGCTGGAGGAAGCCGTCGCCGACTTCACCGCCGCCCTCACCCTCGACCCCGCCTATGCCTGGGCCCTCGCCGGGCGCGGCGAGGCGTCCCGGCCGGCGGACCTCCCGGAGCCGGCGAGCGCCGACCTCCCCGCCGCGCTCGCCCTCAGCCCGTCGGACGTCTGGGCGCTCCGCGCCCGCGGCCAGGCCCACCGCCAGGCCGGCCGACCCGACGAAGACGTGACCGACCTCACCGCCGCCGTAACCCTGAATCCTTCCTACGCCTGGGCGTGCGCACATCGGGGCGAGGTGCAC
>NZ_JAQYWW010000923.1:0-321 GCF_036322525.1 Streptomyces sp. BE20
CTGCACCGTCACCTTCCCCATGGTCGCCCGGGCTCTCGCCGACGGCGACCTCACCGCCGCCCGAGACCGCGACGAGAAGGACATGGGCCAGGCCGCCGCCGACGTCCTGCTCGGCACCGCCTTCCACCTCGACTGCGCGCACGCGCTGGTCGCGCACCTCTGCGGGCCCCTATCCTTCGTCCACCGGTACGCCGCCTACCCCGCCGCCGCTCTGGCGTTCGTGCTGGGGGTCTCCGTCGTCGGCGGGCTGCTCGCCTCCCCCCGGTTCGGCGCCCCGGGCCTGGCGGCCCGGTACGCGGTCGGCATCACCGCCACCGCGGC
>NZ_JAQYWW010000924.1:0-38024 GCF_036322525.1 Streptomyces sp. BE20
CCACGAACAACCGCGCCAGCCGGTTCACCCGCGCGTCCAGCTCCGCGTACGTCCACGAGGACGCACCGAACACCAGCGCCACCTCGTCCGGCACCGACACCGCACGCTCCGCCAGCAGATCCGCCACCGAAGCCGACGGCAACTCACGACCCGTCGCCGCCCACTCCCCCAACAGCCCCCGCTCACCCGACGTCAGCACGTCCAGCGCGCGGACCGGGCGGTCCGGGTGGTCGACGATCTGGTGGAGCAGGGCGACCAGGCGTTCGGCGTGCGCCTCGACGGTGGCGCGCTCGAAGACGTCCGGGCGGAACTTCCACTCGAAGGAGAGGGCCTCTCCCGGGTTGGTGATGAAGATCAGCGGGAAGTGCGTGGCGTCGACGTCGACGACGTCCTGCACGCCGAGGCTCTCCCGGATGCGGTCCCGGACGCCCTGGTCGGCGGGCGTGTTGCGGAGCACCTGGAGGGTGTCGAAGAGCCGGCCGAAGCCGGTGCCGCGCTGGATCTCGCCGAGCCCGATCTGGTGGTGCGCCAGCAGGGTGGTCTGCTCCGCCTGGAGGCGGGTGAGGAAGCCGGCGACGCTCTCGGCGCCGTCCAGCCGGGCCCGGACCGGCACCGTGTTGAGGAACATGCCGATGGTGGCGTCGATGCCGGCCAGTTCGGCCGGGCGGCCGGAGACGGTCGCGCCGAACACCACGTCCTCGCGGGCGGTCAGGCCGGACAGCAGCAGGCCCCAGGCGCCGGAGAGCACGGTGTTGAGGGTCAGGCCGCGCTCGCGGGCGAAGGCCGCGATCCGGGCGGTCAGCCCGGCGGATATCCCCGCGGTGACTTCCTGCGGGAGCAGCGCGGCCCGCTCGCGGGCCTGCGGCGCCAGCAGCGTGGGCTCGGCGAGGTCCGCCAGGGCCTCGCGCCAGGCCGTCCGGCCCTGCTCGGCGTCCTGGGCGGCCAGCCAGCGCAGGAAGTCCCGGTAGGGCAGGCCGAGCTCGGGGACGCTCTCGCCCGCGCAGCCGATCAGCAGTTCCTGGAGGAACAGGCCGGCCGACCAGCCGTCCCAGAGCAGGGCGTGGTTGGTGATCAGGATGCGCTGGCCGCCGCCCGGGGCGAGCACCGACACCAGGCGCAGCAGCGGCGGGGCCGCCAGGTCGAACCGGGTGGCGGCCTCGCGCTCGGTCAGCCGGCCGAGCTCGGCCTCGAACTCGGCCGGGGTCAGCGCGGACAGGTCGGTCTCGGTGAGCGGCACGTCGACGACGCGCGGCACGAACTGCACCGGGCGTCCGGGCGCGTCCTGCAGAAAGCCGGCCCGCAGGTTGGGGTGGCGCTCCAGCACGGCGGCGACCGCGGACCGCAGCACCTCCAGCGGCACCCGGCGGGTCAGCGTGACGAGGTCGCGGGAGGTGTAGACGTCCAGGGCCTGGTCGTCGTAGCCGGCCTCGAAGAGCAGGCCCTCCTGGAGCGGGGAGACCGGCCAGATCTCCTCGATCTCCAGCTTGGGCGCGACGGCGCGGACGGCGGCGAGCTCGGCCTCGGTGGAGGCCGGCAGCTCGGGCAGCGCGGGGGCCTCGGCGGCGGCGCCGCGCGCGTCGGCCAGGGCGGCCAGCGCGGCGGGGGTGCGGCCCTCGAAGACGTCGCGGGGGCTGAGCGAGAGGCCCTCGGCGCGGGCGGCGCCGATCAGGCGGATCGAGGAGATGGAGTCGCCGCCGAGGCGGAAGAAGTCGTCCTCGGCGCCGGTCGCGGGCAGGCCCAGGACCTCGGCGTACAGCTCGCAGAGGAGTTGCTCGGTCTCGGTCTCGGCGGCCCGGCCGGCGGACCCGCCGGTGTAGTCGAGGGCGTCGTCGGGCAGGGCCCTGCGGTCGAGCTTGCCGTTGACGGTCAGCGGCAGCGCGTCCAGGACGGCGAACGCCGAGGGGACCATGTACTCGGGCAGGCGGGCCGAGACGGCCTCGTGCAGGGCGGTGGTGTCCAGGCTCGCGCCGGCGGCGGGCACCACGTAGGCGACTACGCGGTCGACCGCGCCGGAGCGCACCAGCACCGCGCTGTGGGCGACGCCGGGCTGCTCGGCGAGCACGGCCTCGATCTCGCCGAGCTCGATCCGGTAGCCGCGGATCTTGATCTGGTCGTCCACCCGGCCCAGGTAGTCGAGGGTGCCGTCGGGGCGGCGGCGCACCAGGTCGCCGGTGCGGTACATCCGGGTGCCGGGCGCACCGTACGGGTCGGCGAGGAAGCGCTCGGCGGTCGGGCCGGGGCGGTCCAGGTAGCCGCGGGCCAGCTGGACGCCGGCCAGGTACAGCTCGCCGGGGGAACCGGCCGGGACGTGCCGCAGCAGCGCGTCCAGCACGTAGGCGCGACCGCCGGCCAGCGGGCGCCCGACGCTCGGGGTGTCGCTGTCGGCGAGGTCGGCGAGGAGCGCGTCGACGGTGAACTCGGTGGGGCCGTAGTAGTTGAGGGCGCGCAGGCCGGGGGTGGCGCGCAGCCGGCCCCACAGCGGCTGCGGCAGGGCCTCGCCGCCGAGCAGGAGCACGGAGGGACGGTGGCCGCCGTCGAGCAGGCCGCAGTCCAGCAGCTGCTGGGCGTGGGTGGGCGTCAGGTCGAGGACGTCGATCCGCTGCTCGCGGGCGTAGCCGACGACGGTCTCCGCGTCGCGGCGCTCGGCGTCGCCGAGGACGTGCAGTTCGTGGCCGCCGAGCAGCCAGAGCAGCTGGTCCCAGGAGGAGTCGAAGGAGAAGGAGGCGACGCTCAGGGCGCGCAGCCGCCGGCCGTCGGCGGCCTCGGCGAAGGCGCCGGTCAGGTGGTCGTGGGCGAGGTTGGCGAGCGCGGCGTGCGGGACGACGACGCCCTTGGGGCGGCCGGTGGAGCCGGAGGTGTGGATGACGTACGCGGCCTGGGCGGGATCGACGGGCCCGCCGCGCTCGGCGTCGCCGAGCGGGCCGCCGGGCAGCGCGGCCAGGGCGTCGGCGACGGCCGGGTCGTCCAGCAGCAGGGTGGCGGTGCCGGGTGCCACGGGCAGCCGGCCGGCCACCTCGCGGGTGGTCAGGACCACGGCCGGACGCACGTCGTCGAGGAGCACGGCGAGGCGCTCGTCCGGGTGGTCCAGGTCGAGCGGCAGGTAGGCGCCGCCGGCCCGGAGCACGGCCAGGATGGCGACGACGGAGTCGGCGGAGCGCGGCAGGGCGAGCGCGGCGACCCGCTCGGCGCCGAGGCCGCGGCCGATCAGCAGCCGGGCCAGCCGGTCGGCCCGCTCGGACAGTTCGGCGAAGGTCAGGGTGGCGGTGCCGCCCGACAGGGCCGGGCCCACCAGGGCCACGGTGTCGGGGGTGCGCCCGGCGAGGGCGGTGAGCAGCTCGGTGACCGGGGCGGCGTCCGCGTCGGCCGGACGGCCGGCCACGGTGGCGTCCAGGGCGGCGTGCTCGGCGTCGTCCAGCAGGTCGAGCCGGGCGAGCGGGAGGTCGGGGTCGTCGGCGAAGGCGGTCAGCAGCGCGAGGAAGCGGTCGGTGAGCCGCTCGGCCCGGGCCTGCTCGAACAGGTCGGGCCGGTACTCCAGCTCGACGCGCAGCTCGGCGCCGGGCAGCACGGTGACGCCGAGCGGGTAGTGCGTGGCGTCGCGGGCCCCGAGGGCGGTGATGGCGAGACCGTCCGTACCGCCCAGGTTCTCGCGCAGCGCGTCACCGCCGCCCTGGTAGTTCTCCACCACGAGCAGGGTGTCGAAGAGGTCGCCCTCGACCGCGCTGCGGCGCTGGATCGCGCCCAGGCCCAGGTGCTGGTGGGCCAGCAGCTCGGCCTGCTCGCGCTGCACCCCGGCGGCGGCGCCGGCCAGGGTCGCGCCGGGGTCGAGCCGGACGCGCACCGGCACGGTGTTGATGAACAGGCCGACCATCGACTCGGCGCCCGGCAGGTCGTCGGGGCGGCCGGAGACGGTGGTGCCGAACACGACGTCGGTGGTCCCGGTGAGGGAGCCGACCAGGACGCCCCACAGGGTGTGGGCGACGTTGCCGAGGGTCAGGCCGCGCCCGCGGGCCGCGGCGGCGATCCGCCCCGACAGCTCGGCGTCGGCGTAGCGGGTGACCAGGCCCGGCTCCACGGCGGTGGCCGCCACGGCGCCGGGCGCCACCGGGTGGGCCTGCTCGAAACCGGCCAGCGCCGTGCTCCAGGCGGCCTCGGCGGCGGCGGTGTCCCGGGTGGCCAGCAGCGCCAGATGGTCCTTGTAGGGGCGGACGGCCGGCAGCACCGAGAGGTCACCGGCGGAGCCGTACAGGGCGAGCAGCTCGCGGAAGACGATCGGCATGGACCAGCCGTCGAGCAGCAGGTGGTGGCAGGTCAGCACGAGCCGGGAGCGGCCGTCGCCCAGGCGCAGCAGGGCGAGGCGCAGCAGCGGCGGCGTGTCCAGGTCGAAGCGGCGGTGCCAGTCCTCGTCCATGGCCGCGAGGACGGCCGTCTCCTGGGCCCCGCCGTCGAGCGCGGTCAGGTCGACCTCGCGCAGCGGGGTGTCCACGGTGCGCTGGACGAACTGGACCACGGCCTCCGGGTCCTCGTACCAGAAGCCGGCCCGCAGGTTGGCGTGGCGGGTGAGCAGGGCGTCCAGGGCGGCGGCCAGGCGGGGCGTGGCGAGCGGGCCCGCGAGGTCCAGGTGGGACTGGACGACGTAGACGTCACGGGCCTGGTCGTCGTACAGGGAGTGGAAGAGCATGCCCTCCTGGAGCGAGGACAGCGGGTAGACGTCCTCCAGGTCCGATTCGGCCGCGCCCTCGGCCTGGGGGTCGTCGATCGGTGCGGTGGAGTCGTTCATCACGGTCTTCTCGGTCCTGGTGGTGGGGAGGTGGTGGTCGGTCGGGTCGGGGAGGGGTGTCCGGGGCGGATCCGGCCGGAGCCCGGGCCGCGGGGGCCCGGGCTCCGGGGGCGGGGCGGCGCTCATCGGCGGCGCCGCCCGCGCAGTCGGGACTCCAGTCGGTCGATCTGCGCCTGCTTCAGCGAGACCAGGCTGAGGTCGGACGGGGTGACCCCGCCTGCCTCGCCGCCCGCGGTGTGCCGGGCGAGCGCGTCGAGGGCGGCGAACCAGGCGTCGGCGAGCGCCGCGACCTCGGCCTCCGTCAGCAGGGCCTGCGGCCAGCTCCACTCGACGGCCAGCTCGGGCCGGCCGTCGGCGCCGGCGCGGACGACCGCGTCGATCTCCACCGGGTAGCCGGCGGCCATCAGCGGGTCGGGGCCCGCCCCGGCGGCGACGGCGTCCCGCTCGGGCTGCGGGGCGAGCGGCCAGCCGCCGAGCGGTCCGCCGGCGGCGTCGGCGCGCCCCCGGTAGTTGAACAGCACCTGCGAGCGGGGGACGCCTGCGGTGCCCAGCAGCGCCGCGGTCTGCGGGTTGAGGTGGCGCAGCAGGCCGAAGCCGAGGCCCTTGTCGGGCGCGGCCCGCAGCTGCTCCTTGACCTGCTTGAGCACCTGGCCGGCGGCCGGGCCGCCGGTGAGCGCGGCGGCGGGGTCGATCCCGTCGAGATCCAGCCGGACGGGGTGGACGGTGGTGAACCAGCCGACGGTGCCCGCGAGGTCGGGGGTCAGCCCGTCGTGGCCGCCGCGGCCGTGCCCCTCCAGGTCGACCTGGAGGGCCGGTGCGGTGCCCGGGCGGGCGGTGGCCGCGCCGAGCACCAGACCGGCGAGCAGGACGTCGTCCACGCCGGCGCCGAACGCCTTGGGCACCTCGGTGAGCAGCGGGGCAGTGCGGTCGGCGGGCAGCGTGCGGTGCAGGGTCCGCACCGTGGCGACGGTGTCGCGCCCCGGGTCGGCGGCGAGGTGGGCCAGCGGTCCGGCGGGCCCGGCCAGCGAGGTGCGCCAGTGGGCGGCCTCGGCGACCCGGCCGCGCTCCTGGGCGTGCGTCAGCAGGTGCTCGGCCCAGGCGCGCAGCCCGTACGTCTCGGGTTCGAGGGCGGGGCGACCGCCACCGGCGAGGGCCTGGTAGGCGGTGGCCAGGTTGGGCAGCAGGGTCCGCCAGGAGACGCCGTCCACCGCGAGGTGGTGGACGGTCAGCAGCAGGCGGCCGTCCCGGTCGTCGCCGGCGTCGAACCAGGCGGCGCGCAGCACCCGGCCGGCGGCGGGGTCGAGCGCGGCGGCGCTCGCGTCGGCCTCCCGGGTCAGCAGCGCGGCGAGGTCGCCGTCGCGGGCGTCGATCCGGCGCAGGGTGTCCGGCTCGGTGGTGGCGGGGGCCTGGCCGGCGGGCAGGATCTCCTGGGTCCACAGGCCGTCGGTCCGGTCGAGGCGCAGCCGCAGCGCCGGGTGGTTGGCGGCCAGCGCGGCCAGGGCGGCGCGCAGCGGCTCCTCCCGCAGGCCCGCCGGGACGCTGACCAGCACCGACTGGTTGAAGCGGTCGACGGGGCCGCCTCGCTCGCGCAGCCAGTGCACGACCGGCAGGGCGGGCAGTTCGCCGTCGACGGGGACGGCGGCCGGGGCGGCCGGGGCCCGGCCGGCGGGGCGGGCGACGGCCAGGCCCTTGGCCTCGGCCAGCGCGGCCGGGGTCGGGTACTGGAAGACGTCCTTGGCCGCGAGGTCGTAGCCGGCCTTGCGGGCACGGCTGATCAGCTGGATCGAGACGATGCTGTCCCCGCCGAGGGCGAAGAAGTTCTCGTCCTCGCCGACCTCGGCCAGGCCGAGCACCTCGGCGAAGACCCGGGCCAGGGCGGCGGCCGCGGACGGCCCGGACACTGCCGGGGCGGCCTGCTCGGTCCGCCGGCCGGGGGCCGGCAGGGCCTTGCGGTCGAGCTTGCCGTTGACGCTCAGCGGCAACGCGTCCAGCACGGTGACCACCACCGGCACCATGTGCTCGGGCAGCACGGCGGCGACGGCCGCCCGGACGGCGTCCCCGCCCACGCTCGCCCCGGCCTGCGGGACGACGTAGCCGAGCAGCTGACGGGCGCCGCCCTCGGTGAGGGCGCGGGCGGTGACGGCGGCCTGGCCGACACCGGGCACGGCGGCGAGCGCGGACTCGATCTCGCCGAGCTCGATCCGGAAGCCGCGGACCTTGACCTGGTCGTCGGTGCGGCCGAGGTACTCGACCTCGCCGTCGATGCGGCGGCGTACCAGGTCGCCGGTGCGGTACATCCGGGTGCCGGGCCCACCGTGCGGGTCGGCGACGAAGCGGCCGGCGGTCAGGCCGGGGCGGCCGAGGTAGCCGCGGGCCAGCTGGACGCCGGCCAGGTACAGCTCGCCGGGCACGCCCACCGGGACCGGCCGCAGCCGGGCGTCGAGGACGTGCAGGCGGGTGTTCCAGACCGGGCGGCCGATCGGGACGACGCCCGAGCCGGCCCACGCCCGGTGGTAGGTGACGTCGACGGCGGCCTCGGTGGGCCCGTACAGGTTGTGCAGCTCGATCTGCGGCCACAGGGCGAGGAAGCGGTCCACCGCGGCGGCGGGCAGGGCCTCGCCGGAGCAGAAGACCCGCGTCACCCCCGCGAAGCCCTCGCGGACGGCGGCGTCCTGCTCGGCGGCGCCGGTGAAGGCGGAGAGCATCGACGGCACGAAGTGGCAGGCGGTGACGGACTCGCGGGCGGTCAGGGCGGCCAGGTACTCCGGCTCGCGGTGGCCGCCGGGGCGGGCCAGCACCACGCGGGCGCCGCTGACCAGGGGCAGGAAGAACTCCCAGACCGACACGTCGAAGCTGGCCGGGGTCTTCTGGAGGACGCGGTCGGCCGCGCTGATGCCGTAGACCTCGCGCATCCAGTCGAGCCGGTTGACGATCGCCCGGTGGGTGACGACGACGCCCTTCGGCCGTCCGGTGGAGCCGGAGGTGAAGATGACGTACGCGGCGTGGTCGGCGTCCGGGGCGGTGGGCGTCACGGCCCGCTGCGCCCGGGCGTCGACGGTGAGCACCGGCACGCCCGGCACCGCGGGCAGGCCGCTCTCCAGGCCGGCGACGGTGAGCACGCACACCGGGGCGGCGTCCTCGACCATGGCGGTGAGGCGGTCGACCGGGTACTCGGTGTCCAGCGGCAGGTAGGCGGCGCCGGCCTTGAGGACGGCGAGCAGGGCGACCATGAGCTCGGCGGAGCGGGGCACGGCGACGGCGACGATCCGGTCGGGGCCGGCGCCAGCGGCGGTCAGCGCCCCGGCGAGCAGGCCGGCCCGCTCGTCCAGCTGCCGGTAGGTCAGCACGGCGCCCTCGAAGACGACCGCGACGGCGTCCGGGGTGGCGGCGGTGCGCTCGGCGATCCGGTCCACCAAGGTCCCCTCGCGCACCGGGATGGCGGTGGCGTTCCACTCCCCCGCGAGGCCGCGGAGCTCCTGGGCGGCGGTCGGCTCGATCCGGCCGACCGGCCGCTCGGGGGCGGCGAGGGCCTGCTCCATGACCCGCATCAGCCGGGCCCCGAACAGCCGCGCGGTGGCGCGGTCGAAGAGGTCGTCGGCGTGGATGACGGTCAGGTCGGTGCGGCTGCCGTCGGCGGCCTCCACGAAGGTGAAGGCGAGGTCGAAACGGGCCGCGTGGACGGGGTCGGGCAGCAGGGCGGTGGTGGCGCCGAGCAGGCGGTCCAGGCCGTCGGCCTCCCGGCGGTGCTGGACCATCACCTGGAACAGCGGGTGGCGGGCGAGCGAGCGCTCGGGGTTGACGATCTCCACCAGGCGGTCGAACGGCAGGTCCTGGTGGGCGAGCGCGCCGAGCACGGTCTCCCGGGAGCGGGCGACCAGCTCGTCGAAGCTCGGGTCGCCGGAGAGGTCGTGGCGCAGCACCAGGGTGTTGACGAAGAAGCCGACCACGGACTCCAGCACCTCGTCCGTGCGGCCCGCCACCGGGGTGCCGAGCGCGACGTCGGCGGTGCCGGCGAGCTTGCCGAGCAGCAGGGCCGCGGCGGCCTGGGTGACCATGAACGGGGTCGCCCCGGTGCGCTGCGCGTAGCCGCGCAGGGCGGCGTGCAGCTCGTCGGGCAGGCGCAGCCGCACGGCGCCGCCGCGTCCACCGGCCTCGGCCGGGCGGGCCCGGTCGGTCGGCAGCGTCAGCTCGGCCGGCAGCGCCGCCAGGCGCTCGCTCCAGTAGCGGGTCTGGTCGGCTCCCGGGCCCTCGGCCCCGGCGAGCAGCTCGGCCTGCCAGAGCGCGTGGTCGGCGTACTGGAGCGGCAGCGGCGCGAACGCCGGGGCGGCGCCGGACCGGCGGGCGGCGTAGGCGAGGTCGAGGTCGCGCAGCAGCACGCCCTCGGACCACTCGTCACCGGCGATGTGGTGCAGCGCGATGCTGAGCACGTGCCGCTCGGGGCCGGCGGTCACCAGGGTCGCCCGGACGGGGATCTCGGTGGCCAGGTCGAAGGCGTACGCGCCGGCCGCGGCGACCTCGGTGTCCAGGCGGTGCCCGGAGGCCTCCGCCACGGTGAACGGGACGCCGGCGGTGCCGGGGTCGAGGATCCGCTGGAACGGGCGGCCGTCGTGGTCGGGGAAGACCGTGCGCAGCGCCTCGTGGCGGGCCAGCACGTCGCCGAACGCGGCGCGCAGCGCGTCCGCGTCGAGCGGGCCGTCGATCCGCAGCGCGCACGGGATGGTGTACGCGGTGCTCGGGCCCTGGAGGCGGTAGAGGAACCAGAGCCGGGCCTGGGCGGCGGACAGCGGGATCCGCTCGGGACGCGGGCGGGCCGCGGGGGCGGTGCGGCCGGTCGCCGCGCCGTCGAGCCGCGCGGCGAGGCCGACGGGGGTGCGGGTCTCGAACAGGTCGCGGACGGCGACCTCGGTGCCGAGCGCGGCCCGCAGCCGGCCGATCACCCGGGTGGCGAGCAGCGAGTGGCCGCCGAGGGCGAAGAAGTCGTCGTCGATGCCGACCGCGGGCAGGCCGAGCACCTCGGCGTAGACGCCGCAGATCACGGCCTCCCGCTCGGTGCGCGGGGCCCGCCCGGCCGGGGCGGCGAAGGCGTCGGCGCCGGGCTCGGGGAGGGCCTGCCGGTCGAGCTTGCCGTTGACGTTCAGCGGCAGCGCGGGCAGCGGGACGATCGCGGCCGGGACCATGTACTCGGGCAGCGCCTCGGCGAGCGCGGTGCGCAGCGCGGCGGGGTCGGCGGCGGCCCCGGGGGCCGCGACGACGTAGCCGACGAGCCGCTTGACGCCGCCTCCGCCGGCGCGGGCCAGGACGGCGGCCCGGGCGATGCCGGGCTGGGCGGCGAGGGCCGCCTCGACCTCGCCGGGCTCGACGCGGAAGCCGCGGATCTTCACCTGGTCGTCGTCGCGGCCCAGGAAGTCCAGGCTGCCGTCGGGGCGGTGGCGCACGACGTCCCCGGTGCGGTACATCCGGTCGCCGGGGGCTCCGTACGGGTCGGCGACGAAGCGGCTCGCGGTGAGCGCGGGCCGGTTGCCGTAGCCGCGGGCCAGGCCGGGGCCGGCGATGTACAGCTCGCCGGCGACGCCGGCCGGGACGGGCCGGAGCCGGGCGTCCAGCACGTACACCCGGGTGTTGCCGATCGGGCGGCCGACGAACGGGGTGGGGCTGTCGTCGAGTGCGGCACCGAGCGTGTCGACGGTGTACTCGGTGGGGCCGTAGAAGTTGTGGCCGAGCACGCCCTCGGTCGCGCGGATGCGGGTCCACAGGGCGTCGCCGACGGCCTCCCCGCCGACCAGGAAGAGCAGCGGGCGGTGCCGCTCGGAGTCCAGCAGGCCCCACTCGACGAGCTGCTGACCGAACGACGGGGTGACGTCGAGGGTGTCGATGCGGTCGGCGAGCAGGCGCTGGACCAGGGCCTGCGGGTCGCGGCGCAGGTCCTCGCCGTAGACGTGCAGCTCGTGCCCCTGGACGAGCCAGAGCAGCTGCTCCCAGGAGGAGTCGAAGGAGAACGACGCGGTGTGCGCGGCGCGCAGGCGGCGCCCGCCGGCCCGGTCGACGGCCCGGGCGAAGACGGTGTTGCCGTGGTGCTCCAGCATGTTGGCGAGGCCGCGGTGCGGGACCTGGACGCCCTTGGGGCGGCCGGTGGAGCCGGAGGTGTGGATGACGTACGCCAGGTCGTCGGCGTGCGGGCGGGTCGGTTCGGCGCTCAGCGTGCCGAGTTCGGCGAGGGTGACGACGCCCTTGCCGTGGGCGGCCAGCACCGGGTGGCGGCCGGCGACCTCGGGCGTGCTCAGGGTGAGCAGCGGGTCGGCGTCCTCCAGCATCAGCGCGATCCGCTCGTCCGGGTGGTCGAGATCGATCGGCAGGTAGGCGGCGCCGGAGGCGAGGACGCCGAGCAGGGCGGCGACCAGGTCGGCCGAGCGGGGCAGCGCCAGCGCCACGACCCGGCCGGGGCCGGCGCCGAGCGCGGCGAGGTGGCGGGCCGTGCGGTCGACGCGGGCGGCGAGTTCGGCGTAGTCGAGCCGCTGGTCGCCGAAGACGACGGCGGTCTCCTCGGGCACGGCGGCGGCGCGGGCCGCGAAGGCGTCGACCACGGTGCCGGCGGGGACGGCACGCGCGGTGGCGTTCCACTCCTCCAGCACGGTGCGGCGTTCGGCCGGCGAGAGGATCTCCAGCGCGCCGACGGTGGTGTCGGGCGCGGTGGCGATGGTGGCGAGCACCCGCAGCAGGCGCTCGCCGACGGCGGCGGCCTGCTCGGCGGTGAACACGTCGGGGCGGTACTCGACGGTCAGCTGCGGGGCCTCGCCGGGGAGGGTGAGCACGGTGAGCGGGTAGTGGGTGGCGCCCCGGTTGCCGATACCGGCGACCCGCAGGCCGCGGGCGGTGAGGTGGTCGGGGTCGACCGGGTAGTTCTCGAAGACCAGCAGGGTGTCGAAGAGGGTGCCGTGGCCGGCCAGCGCCTGGATGTCGGCGAGGCCGAGGTACTGGTGGTCGAGCAGGCCGGACTGCTGCGCCTGGAGGCGGAGCAGCATCTCCCCGACCGTCTCGTCCTCGTCCGGCCGGAAGCGCACCGGAACGGTGTTGCTGAACAGGCCGACCATCGACTCGACGCCGGGCAGGTCGCCGGGGCGGCCGGAGACGGTGGCACCGAACACCACGTCGGTGCGGCCGGTGAGGCGGCCGAGGAGCACCGCCCAGGCGCCCTGGACCAGGGTGTTGAGGGTCAGTCCGTGCTCGCGGGCGGTCGTGGTGAGGGCGGCGGACAGCTCGGCGGGGATCGGCAGGTCGATCTCCCGGCCCGCGGCGGAGCCGTCGGCGGCGGCCGGGCCGGCGGCGGGGGTGCCGAGGCTGTCGGCCAGCAGGGTCGGCGCGGCGAGGCCCGCCAGGGCCTGCCGCCAGGCGGCGGTGTCGGCGCCGGTGTCGCGGGCGGCCAGCCAGCCGAGGTGGTCGGCGAACGGGGCGGCGGCGGGCAGCGCGGCGGTGTCGCCGCCGGCGCCGTACGCGGTGACGAGCTCGCGCAGCAGGACGGGCGTGGACCAGCCGTCCATGACGATGTGGTGGCGGGTCAGGACCAGCCGGTGGTGGTCGGTGCCGAGGGCGACGAGGGCGCAGCGCACCAGCGGCGGCCGGGCCAGGTCGAAACGGCGGGAGGCCTCGGCGTCCTCGATGCGGGCGGTCTCGGCGTCCTGCCGGTCGGCGGGCAGCGCGGTGAGGTCGTGCTCGGTCCAGGGCACCCGGACCCGGCCGGCGACCAGCTGGAGCGGCTCCGGCAGGCCCTCGCCGAGGAAGCCGGCGCGCAGGGCGGTGTGCCGGTTGACGACCTCGTCGACGGCCCGGACCAGAGCGGTGCGGTCCAGCGGGCCGCGCAGGTCGAGCGAGGTGAGCGAGGTGTAGAGGTCGTCGGCGCCCTGCCCGTCCTGGAGGAGGGTGTGGAAGAGCAGGCCCTCCTGGAGCGGGGAGAGCGGCAGGACGTCCTCGGTGCCGGGGTGCTCCGCGGCCAGGCGGTCCAGGACGGCCTGGGTGACCGGGGCGAGCGGCACGTCGGAGGGGGTGAGGCCGCCGGCGCCGGGGCGGGCGGCGTAGCGGGTGAGCGCGTCGAGGTGGGCGAACCAGCTCTCGGCCGTCTCGCGGACGGCGTCCTCGCCGAACACGCCGTGCGGCCAGGTGAGCTGGACGGTCAGCTCGGGGCCGTCGGGGCCGTCGTGGACGAAGGCGCCGATCTCCAGCGCGTGGGCGCAGGGCAGGCCGGGGTCGGCGGAGGCGGTGACGGCGTCCCCGGTCTGCGGGGCGACCGTCCACTCCTCACCGGTGGCGGCGAAGCGGCCGAGGTAGTTGAAGAGCAGCTGGGGCTCGGCGACGTCCGCGAGGGCGGCGGCGGACGGCGGGTCGAGCCGGCGCAGCAGGCCGTAGCCGGCGCCGGCGTCGGGCAGGGCCCGGAGCTGCTCCTTGACGAGCGCGAGGGCGCGGCCGGCGGCGGGCCCGCCCGCGAGCGCGGCCTCGGGGTCGACGCCGGAGAGGTCGAACCGGACGGGGAACTCGCTGGTGAGCCAGCCGACCGTGCGGGTGGTGTCGGCGCCGGGGACGAGGTGGTCCTCGCGGCCGTGGCCCTCCAGGCGCAGCAGCAGGTCGGGGCGGGCGTCGGCGCCGAGGCGGGCGCGGCGGCGGGCGAGCAGCGCGAGGGTCAGGCCGGTGAGGAGGACGTGGTCGACGCCGGCCCGGTGGGTGGCGGGGACGGCGCCGAGCAGCGGTGCGGTGCGCTCGGCGGGCAGGGTCAGCCGCAGTCGCCCGGTGGTGGCGGCGGTGTCGCGGGCCGGGTCGAGCGGGCGGTCGCCCAGCAGCGGTCCGCTGCCGTCGGCCAGGACGGCCTGCCACAGGGGCAGTGCGGCGCGGACCCGGTCGCCGGCGGCGGCCTCGGCGAGGCCGGTGGTCCAGGCGCGCAGCGGGGTGGTGACGGGCTCCGGGGTCCGGCCCTCGTAGGCGGCGCGCAGGTCGGGCAGCAGGATGCGCCAGGAGACGCCGTCGACGGCGAGGTGGTGGACGGCGAGGACGAGCAGGCCCGGGGTGTCGGCCCCGGCGTCGAGGTGGACGGCCTGGAGGACGACGCCCTGCTCGGGGTCGAGGCGGTCGGCGGCGGCCTCCCGCTCGGCCGCGGCGGCGGCGGTCAGCTCCCCGGCGGTCACCTCGACGTGCCGGAGCCGGTCGGCGGCGGGCGCGCTGCCGGCGGGCCGGACCTCCTGGGTCCAGCCGCCGTCCGTGGCGACGTGCAGGCGCAGGCGCAGGGCGTCGTGGTGGTCGGTCAGGGTGTCCAGGGCGGCGGCCAGCCGCTGCCGGTCGAGGCCGGCCGGGACGGTGACGACGGTGTGCTGGCCGAAGCGGGCGATCGGGCCGCCGCGCTCGCGCAGCCACTCGCTGATCGGGGTGGTCGGCAGCGGGCCGGTCGCGGCGACGGCGGCGGCGGCCGGGCCGGTGACGGCGCCGGTGGCCTCGGCGACGGCGGCGATGCGGGCGACGGTGCGCCGCTCGAACACCACGCGCGGGGTGATCCGGAAGCCGGCGCGGCGGGCGCGGCTGCCCAGCTGGATGGCGGAGATGCTGTCGCCGCCGAGGGAGAAGAAGTTGTCGTCGACGCCGACCTGGTCGCCGGTCAGTCCGAGGACCTCGGCGACGAGCGAGGCGAGGACGCGCTCGGCGTCGGTGCGCGGGGCGCCGCCGCCCTCGCCGCCGGTGGCGGGCGCGGGCAGGGCCTTGCGGTCGAGCTTGCCGTTGAGGCTCAGCGGCAGGGTGTCGAGGCCGACCAGGACGGCCGGGACCATGTGCTCGGGCAGGGTGCGGGCGAGTTCGGAGCGCAGCGCCTCGGCGTCGGCGGGCGCGGGCACCAGGTAGCCGACGAGCCGGCGGGCGCCGCCCGGGGTCAGCTCACGGGCGGTCACCGCGGCCTGGACGACGCCGGGGAGCGCCTCCAGGGCGGCCTCGATCTCGCCGAGCTCGATCCGGAAGCCGCGGACCTTGACCTGGTCGTCGGTGCGGCCGAGGTACTCGACGGTGCCGTCGGGCGCCCAGCGCACGAGGTCGCCGGTGCGGTACATGCGCTCGCCCGGGCCGCCGTGCGGGTCGGCGACGAAGCGGCCGGCGGTGAGGCCGGGGCGGCCGAGGTAGCCGCGGGCCAGCTGGACGCCGGCCAGGTACAGCTCGCCGGGCACGCCCACCGGAGCGGGTCGCAGCTCGGCGTCCAGCACGTAGAGGCGGGTGTTCCAGACCGGGCGGCCGATCGGGACGACGCCCGCGGCGGGCGCGGTGTGGTGGTGGGTGACGTCGACGGCGGCCTCGGTGGGGCCGTAGAGGTTGTGCAGCGGCACCGCGGGGAGGGTCGCGTACCAGCGGTCGACGACGTCGCCGGGCAGGGCCTCTCCGGAGCAGAAGGCGCGGCGCAGTCCGGCGCAGCGCTCGGCGACCGAGGTCTCCTCCAGGAAGGCGCGCAGCATGGAGGGGACGAAGTGCAGGGTGGTGACGCGCTCCTCGGCGATCAGCGCGGCGAGGTAGGCGGGGTCCTTGTGGCCCTCGGGGCGGGCGAGGACGACGGTGGCGCCCTCGCACAGCGCCCAGAAGAACTCCCAGACGGACACGTCGAAGCTGGCCGGGGTCTTCTGCAGGACGCGGTCGTCGGCGCCGAGGCGGTAGGCGTGCTGCATCCAGGCGAGCCGGTTGACGATGGCGCGGTGGGTGACCACGACGCCCTTGGGTCGGCCGGTGGAGCCGGAGGTGTAGATCAGGTACGCGGCGTGGTCGGGGCCGGGCTCGGGGAGCTCGGGGTGCCCGGCGGCGTCGGCGTCGGCGTCGGCCAGCTCGTCGACCAGCAGGGCGGCGGCGCGGGCGGCCTCGGGGAGCCGCTCCAGCAGCGCGCGGACGGTGACGACGCGCACCGGCGCGGCGTCCTCGACCATGTGGGCCAGCCGGTCGGCCGGGTAGTCGGCGTCCAGCGGCAGGTAGGCGGCGCCGGCCTTGAGGACGCCGAGCAGGGCGACCATCAGCTCGGCGGAGCGGGGCACGGCGACGCCGACCACCCGGTCCGGGCCGGCCCCGGCGGCGCGCAGCGCGCGGGCGAGGGCGGTGGCGCGGGCGTCGAGCTCGGTGTAGGTCAGGGTGCGGCCCTCGGCGACCACGGCGGTGGCGTCGGGGGTGGCGGCGGCGCGCTCGGCGATCCGGCTGACCAGGGTGCCCTCGCGGACCTCGCGGGCGGTGGCGTTCCAGCCGTGCAGGACGGCCTCGCGCTCGGCGTCGGCGAGCAGCGGCAGCTCGGCCAGCGGCTGCTCGGGCGAGGTGGCGAGGCGGGTCAGCAGGGCGGCGAACCGGTCGGCGTGGCGGGCGAGTTCGCCCTCGCCGTAGAGCACCGGGTTGGCGTCGAACTCCAGGACCAGGCGGTCGTCCGGGGTCTTGTGGACGGAGAGCGCGAAGTCCTCGACCGGCCCGGAGGCCAGGTTGACGGTGGTACCGGGGCTGCCCGCGAAGTCGAGGTCGAGGTCGAAGGGCTTGATGTTGAGCATCGGCCCGTGCAGGCGCCCGTCGGTACCGACCAGGCCGAGGTCGCGGCGGATGTCCTCACCGCGGTGGAGCTGGTGGCGGCGCACGGCCTTGAGCTCCTCGGCGGAGCGGCGCAGCAGCGCGGCGAAGGTGTCCGTGCCCGCGACGGGCAGCCGCACGGGGAGGATGTTGACGGCCATGCCGGGCACCCGCAGCGTGCCGGGGGCGGTGCGGGCCATGAAGTGCATGCCGAGGACGGCGTCGGCCGCGCCGGTCATCCGGTGCAGGTAGGCGGCGAAGGCGGCGTTGGCGGCCTCGGCCCAGGTGGTGCGGGACGCACGGGCCGCGGCGAGCACGGTCGCGGACTGCTCGGCGGGCAGCTCGATGCGGTGGCGCAGGGCGGTGGGGGCGGCCGCGGCGGTGGGTTCGGTGAGGCCGACGACGGCCGGGCGGTCGGCGAAGCGCTCGCGCCAGTAGGCGCGGTCGGCCTCGGGCCGGTCGGAGGCGAGGTAGTCGCGCTCGGCGTCGGCCAGCAGGTCGGCGGGCCGGAACGGGCTCTCGGGGACGTCGGCGCCGGTGGCGAGCGCCGTGTAGACCTCGGCGACGCGGCGGCTGAACAGGGCGACGCTGTAGCCGTCGACGACCAAGTGGTGGAACCACTGGAACCAGAGGTGGTCGGCCGGGCCGACGCGTACCAGCAGCGCACCGGTGAGCGGGCCCGCGTCGGGCCCCTCCAGCACGGTGGGGACGGCCAGTTGGTCGTGGACGAGGGCTGCGGCGGCGGCGACCGGGTCGGTGGCGCCGCTGGTGTCGAGGCGGTGCAGGGCCCACGACCCGGCGTCGAACGCGCCGGGGAGCCGGACGGTGCGGCCGTCCTGCTCGGCGAGGCGGATGTGCAGGCCGTCGGCCTCGGTGAGGGTGCGGCGCAGGGCGGCTTCCAGCAGCTGCTCGTCGAGCTCTCCGGCGATGCGCACGTACTGGCCGACGTTGTACGCCGGGTTGTCCGGGTCGATCCGTTGGGCCGCGAGGATGCCCGCCTGGGCGGCTGTCAGCTCCCGCGGAGCTTCCTGGTCGGCGTGCGTGGTCGTCGTGCCAGCCTCTGGCATGGGGGTCGGCCCTTCCCGGTTCGCCGCCCCGCCGATCCTGCCAGCCCGGGGCGCTCGTGCGCTTGGTGCGATGTGGTGGTGTCCGTCCGGGTGGCCGCGCGGGGCGGCGGCCACCCGGACGTGGTGGGCTAGAGGCCCTTGAGGATGGTCTCGATCTGGTCGAGGACGTTGATCGAGGTGCCGTACCGGTCGGTGGTGGCGTAGGTGACCGGGATGACCTTGCCGGCCTGGACGGCCTTGAGGTTCTTCCAGGACGGCTGCTTGTCGAGGTCCTTGGTGTCCTGCGGGACCTCGCCGGTGGCGGCCATCTTGGGGACGAGGATGAGGTCGGCGTCGGCGAGGACGTCGAGCTTCTCGACGGAGTAGGTGGTCTCGTGCTCCTTGGTGTCCGAGGACGCCTGGGAGAACTTGGCACCCGCGTCGTTGAGGACGCGGCCGACCCAGGAGGTGCTGGTGTCGACCAGGAACTCGCCGCCGCCGTAGGAGGAGGCGATGGTCCACTTCACGGAGTTGAGCTTGGTCGCGTAGTCCGTCTTGATCTTCGCGGCCTTGGCCTCGTAGTCGGACTTCAGCTTCTTGAACTCCGCGTCCTTGCCGACGGCGGTGGCGATCTTCTCCTGCGCGTTGAGCAGGTCAACCGGGGTGTCGACGCCGAAGTACAGGGTGGGGGCGATGCCTTCGAGCTTCTTGATGCCCCAGTCGAAGGCGCTGGCGCCCTCGACCACGATCAGGTCGGGCTTGAGGGAGGCGACCTTCTCGATGTTGATCTCGATGCCGGAGCCGATCGGCTCGATCTTCTTCGCGGCCTCGGTCTGCGAGGGCAGCAGCTCCATCGGGTTGTTGTCGTCGATGGTGCTGGTGCCGACCGGCTGGACGCCGAGGTCGAGCAGGGCGCCCGTGGCGTAGGAGACGCTGACGATGCGCTTGACGCCGGCCGGGACGGTGATCTTGCCGTTGGTGGCCTCGACCACCACGGGGCCGGACGCGGCGCTGCCGGCCGAGGGCGTGCCTGTGGCGTCCTTGCTGTCGCCGTTGGAACCGCAGGCCGCGAGGGTGAGCGCGGCGGTGGCGGCGACGGCGGCGATTCTGACGCTGCGGGACGTCAGGGCACGGGTGTTCATGGTTCTCCTTGAAGTGATACGCGGTGCGCGGCGGGTTCGGTGTGTCGGGCGAGCCCGCCGGAGTCCAGGGGGCCCGGTGCCTGGGGGCACGGGCGGTTTCGGCGGTTCCGGTCCTGCTCGGTACGGCTCTGGTGTTGCGCGGGCACGGCCCGGGGTGGTGCCCCGGGCGCGGCTCGGGTACGGCTCAGGCGCGGCTCAGGTAGGCCGACCAGGAGGCCACGGTGGGCTCCGCGCCGAGGTCCGCCAGGTCGGCGAACTCGGCCCGGGCGCCACGGGCGCGCCAGACCTCGACGAGGTGCATCACCCGCATCGAGTCGAGGCCGAGGTCGCGCAGGTCGTCGTCGTCACCGATGTCCTCCGGGCGCTCGCCGAGGATGTCGGCGATGTCCGCCCGGACGGTGTCCGGGTCGAAGCCCGTCGGGCCCGGTGCGGTGCTGGCGCTCATGCTGAAGGTCCGTTCGGTAGCGAGGGCGTGCGGTTCGGTGGGTCCGGCCGGGTGGATCCGGGCCGGTGGCCCGGGATCCGTGGTCAGCCGGCTACGCCGAGGCGGTTGTTCTGGGCCCGCAGCTGGGCGCCGGTCTGGCGCAGCAGGAGCGAGTCGCAGATCTCCCCGGAGCGGATGGCCAGGGTCGAGAGCAGGGCGGAGGTGATCCCGTGGGTGTGCTCGGTGCCGCCCTGGAGGTAGATCCCCACGTCGACGTGGTCCTCGGTCAGCACCCGGTGGTCGCGGTCGACGCGCAGGCGGCCCTGCTCGTCGGTGAGGAGCGTGGGGGCGAGGTCGCCGAGCAGCTCACGGGGGTCCACGTGGGTGTAGCCGGTGGCGAGGACGACCGCGTCGCAGTCGAGGGTCTGCTCCTCGTTGGTGGTCAGCGAGCGGACCTCGGCGCGCACGCCGTCCGTGTGCTGGGCGACACCGGTCAGGCGGTTGGCGTTGAGGACGCGCAGCCGCTCGCGGCCGGCGACCTTCTCCTGGTAGACGATCCGGTAGAGCTGCTCGATCAGATCGCCGTCGACCACGGAGTAGTTGGTGTTCGCGTGGTAGCGGAGCAGGGTCTGCTTGGCCTCCTCGGAGGCCCCGTAGAACTCGTCGACCGCGGCCGGGTCGAAGATCCGGTTGGCGAAGGGGCTGTCGTCGGCCGGGCTGTAGCCGTAGCGGGAGAGGACCGCGCAGATCTCGGCGTCGGGGAACGTGCGGTGGAGGTACTCGACCGCCTCGGCGGCCGACTGGCCGGCGCCGACCACGGCGATCCGTCGGTGGCGCAGTTCCTGGCCGACCAGTGTGGGTGCCTGCAGCAGCAGGTCCCGGGCGTGCCAGACGCGCTCGCCGAGCGTGACGCCGTCGGGGACACGCGGGGTCAGACCCGTGCCGACCGTGATGTTCCGGGCCCGGCGGACCTCCTGGTCGCCACCGGTGACCGCCTCGGAGACGACCTCGACGCTGTCGATCCGGCCGTCCGACTCCACCGGCCGCACGGCGGTGACCTTGCGGCCGTAGGCGGCCTGGTCGGTGAACTCCGCGGCGCACCACTCGAAGTAGTCGTGGAACTCCAGGCGGGTCGGGTAGAAGGACTTCAGGTTGATGAAGTCGACCAGCCGGCCCCGCTCCTGGAGGTAGGACAGGAAGGTGAAGCGGCTTCGCGGGTCACGCAGGGTCACCAGGTCCTTGAGGAAGGAGACCTGCATGGTGGCGCCGTCCAGCAGCATTCCCCGGTGCCATCCGAAACGTTCCTGCTTCTCCAGGAAGCGGACGCCGAGCGACTGCCCGGGGTTGCGACGGTTGTGGTCGTCGATCGCGATCGCCAGGGCCAGGTTGGCCGGGCCGAAGCCTATGCCGACCAGGTCGTCGACGCTGCCACCTCCGTAGTTTGCGCCGTTCTCGCGCGACATGACTCAATCCTTCCGTCTACTACTCGTTCAGGGGCCTGGAGCGGAGCTCCCGGACCTGTCGAACCCCGGCGTGACCACCGAAGACCTAAGGCAAGGCTTGCCTAAGTTCCCTTATCGGAGCCATGGAGTCAAGTTCACTGACCGGACCCGCATCCGGGCCCCGATCAGCGGTTTCTCCGAGTCGGGTGTGCTCATGACCGGATTTTCCGGACAGAGCGTCTGAATCAGGACATTCGAGCCCCGTTCACGGGCTCACCGCAGCGCGGGAGCCGTCTGCACCGCAGCATGCGGAGTGTCGGCCGGGGCGTCCGGCCGGGCCACGATCTCCGTCCCGGGCGAGGAGTCACCGAAGGAACGCAGCAGGGCGTAGGGCACCCGCCCGTCCAGGACCCGCACGACGCCCACCCCCGCACGCAGCGCGTCGAGACAGGCTTCCATCTTGGGCACCATCCCCCCGGTCAGGCCCGGCAGCAGCTCGGCCAGCTCGGGCGCGGTGAGCCGCGACACCACCTCGGTGTCGGAGGGCCACGAACGGTAGAGGCCGGGGACGTCGGTCAGCATCAGCAGCACGTCCGCACGCAGCGCGCCCGCCACCGCGGCGGCGGCCGTGTCGGCGTTGACGTTGTAGACGTTCCCGTCCTCGCCCCGGGCGACCGAGGAGACCACCGGGATGCGCCCGTCCGCCAACAGGGTCGACAGCAGCGACGGACTGACGGAGGAGACCTCGCCGACGAGGCCGATGTCGACCCGTTCGCCGTCCACCACCGCGTAGCGCTTGCGCGCGGTCATGGTGTGCGCGTCCTCGCCGGTCATCCCGACCGCGAACGGCCCGTGGGAGTTGATCAGGCCGACCAGCTCCCGCTGGACCTGACCCGCCAGCACCATCCGGACGGCCTCCATGGCCTCCGGCGTGGTGACCCGCAGGCCGGCCGTGAACGAGGAGGTCAGTCCGAGCCGTTGGAGCTGTGCGCCGATCTGCGGGCCGCCGCCGTGCACGACCACCGGGCGAAGGCCCGCGTAGCGCAGGAGGACGACGTCCCGGGCGAAGGCGGCCTTCCGGGCCTCGTCCACCATGGCGTTGCCGCCGAACTTCACGACGACGGTGGAACCCCGGAAGCGCCTCAGGTCGGACAGGCACTCCTGGAGACCGGGCGGGCGCCGCCCGGCTCCGACTCCGCCGGACCTGCCAGGACTCACACTGCCTCTGCCCACCAGTCCCACGCGTCCTTTGTCTCAACTCGTTCATTCCGGCCGCACCGTGTCCCACCAGCCCGCCCGGTCACGGTCGAGGAAGGTGAGTCCCTCGCCCGGCCCTGGTTAGGCAAGGTTGACCTTACATTGCCCACTCTGCCCCGTCACGACCGCGAACCCGGCGGGCGGCGAGGTTCCGCCACCCCTCCGGCACCGCGCGGAGCCGGTCCGACCGACTCCTGACGGGTCGCCAACCCCCGGTCAGCGGCCGCTCGGAGGGGCTACGGCGAGGCCGGTCCGGGCGCCCGGACCGGGCACCGAATCCGGCCAATTTAGGATAGGCTCACCTAACTAAAAATCGTGGCGGAGAGTGTTCCGCCCCACCCTCCGAGGAGTGAGTGCACGAGTGAGCCTCGTTCAGCAAGGGGTCCCCGCGGGCGGCCCCGCCGAACCCCTCCGGTCCCGACGGACCGCGCCCCGACTACGCGCCGCAGGGCTGCTGGCCGCCCTCCTGCTGCTCCTCGTGATCGTGGTGCTCAGCATCTCGGTGGGTGCACGATCCATCCCCTTCACCACCGTCCTGCACGGGCTCTTCGCACCCGACGGAACCGAGAACGCCGTCATCGTCCAGGACTACCGGCTCACCCGGACCCTGCTGGGACTCGCGGTGGGCGCGGGCCTCGGCCTGGCCGGCGCCCTCATGCAGGCGCTCACCCGCAACCCGCTCGCCGACCCGGGCCTGCTCGGCATCGAGTCCGGCGCCTCCGCCGCCGTCGTCGCCGGCATCGGCCTCTTCCACGTCACCACCCTGGCCGGCTACGTCTGGTTCGCCCTGGCCGGCGCCGCGCTCACCGCGACCGCCGTCTACACGCTCGGCACCGCAGGCCGCTCGGCCGCCTCCCCGATCCGGCTGGTCCTGGCCGGCACCGCGGTCAACGCCTCGCTCATCGCGGGCATCTCCACCCTCACCTTCCTGGACCGCGACTCCTTCGCCACCCTGCGCACCTGGTCCGTCGGCACCCTCGCCGGGCGCAGCGACGCCGTCCTCCTCCAGGTGACGCCGTTCCTGCTGACCGGCATCGTGCTCGCCCTCGCCCTGGCCGGTCCGCTGAACGCGCTGGCCCTCGGCGACGACATCGGCAGCGCGCTCGGGGCCCGGCCGGCCCGCACCCGGGTGCTCGGCGCGGTGGCGGTCGCCCTGCTCTGCGGCGCGGCGACCGCCGCCGTCGGGCCGATCGGCTTCGTCGGCCTCATCGTGCCGCACGCCGTACGGCTCGTCACCGGGCCGGACCAGCGCTGGCTGCTGGCCTACTGCCTGGTCCTGTCCCCCGCCCTGCTGCTCGGCGCCGACGTGCTCGGGCGGATCCTGGTCCGCCCCGACGAACTGGCCGTCGGCATCGTCACCGCCGCCCTGGGCGCCCCCGTCCTCGTCGCCCTGGTCCGCCGCCGGAAGGTCCCCCAGCTGTGAGCCCCCTCCCGGACAGCCCGTCCGGCACCCTGCTGCCCCCGTCGGCCCCCCGCGCCCTGCCCGCGCCCGCGGTACCGGACCCGGCCCGGCTCGTCCCCGGTCTGCGGATCCGCCTCGGTCCCCTGCAGCTGCGGGTCGCCCGGCGTCCGCTGGTGGCCGGCTGCGGTCTGGCCCTCGCCCTGCTCACCGTGGCCGTCGTCACCCTCGGCACCGGTGACTTCCAGGTCTCCCCCGTCGACGTGGTCAAGGCGCTGGCCGGCCAGGGGACCGCGGCCACCGACTACGTGGTGAACAGCCTGCGGCTGCCCCGGCTCGCGGTCGGCCTCATCGTCGGCGCGGCCCTCGGCCTGAGCGGCGCCGTGTTCCAGAGCCTGGCCCGCAACCCGCTGGGCAGCCCGGACCTGATCGGGTTCGAGACCGGCGCCGCGACCGGGGCGCTCCTGCAGATCCTCGTGTTCGGCGGCGGACCGTTCGCGGTGGCGCTCGGCGCGGTCGGCGGCGGGTTCGCCACCGCCCTGACGGTCTACCTGCTGGCCTACCGGCGCGGCGTGCAGGGCTACCGGCTGATCGTGGTCGGGATCGCGGCGGGGGCACTGCTGAGTTCGGTCAACGCCTACCTGATGATCGAGGCGTCGATCGACGAGGCGCAGGCCGCGGCGGTCTGGCTCACCGGCTCGCTGAACGGTCGCGGATGGGACCAGTTCGGCCCCGCGGCGCTCGCGATCGGGCTCCTGCTGCCCGCCGTCCTGCTGCTCGGCCGGCACCTGCGGCTGATGGAGGCCGGCGACGACGCGGCGAAGGCACTCGGCGTGCCGGTGGAACGCTCACGCGCCCTGCTGGTGGTCTCCGCCGTGCTGCTCTCGGCCGTCGCCACCGCCTCGGCCGGGCCGATCTCCTTCGTCGCCCTGGCCGCACCGCAGCTCGCCCGCCGCCTCGGCCGGGCCGCCGGCGTCAGCCTGCTGCCCTCCGCGCTGATGGGGGCGCTGCTGCTCTGCCTCAGCGACCTCGCGGCCCAGCGGGTGGTGGCCCCGATCCAGCTGCCGGTCGGCATCATGACGGCGGCGATCGGCGGGCTCTACCTCGTCTGGCTGCTGCTCCACGAGTGGCGGTCCGGACGCCGCTGAGCCGACCGGACCCACCGCACCGCGAAGGCGCGGGCCGGCCCCCACCCGGGGGACGGTCCCGCGCCTTCGCGGTGACGGGCGGTCAGGAGGCGGCGTCGGCGCCCGGCTCCTCCTCGTCGTCGTCGGCGAGGTGGTGGTCCAGGTTGACGGTGCCGCGCTTCCAGTAGCCGTCGACGTCCGTGTAGTCCCGGTCGAACCCGGCGGCGCGCAGGTGGCGGCGGATCGGCTTCAGCTCGCCGGCCTCCCCGGTGATCCAGACGTAGGGCCGCCCGGGCGGGAACTCCAGGGCGCTGATCGCCCGGTGGAGCAGGTCGCCCTCGCCGTGGGCCAGGCCGTCGCGGTGCACCCAGGTGATCGCGGCGTCGGCCTTGGTCTCCAGGTGGTGCTCCTCACCGGCGTCGTCCACCAGGATGAACACCTTGGCGATCGCTCCCTCCGGCAGGATCTCCAGGTACCGGCTCAGACCGGGCAGGCCGGTCTCGTCGGAGGCCAGCAGGTACCAGTCGAACTCCAGCGGGACCATCACCGAGCCGCGGGGCCCGGCCAGACCGAGCTTCTGGCCGGGGGCGGCCTGCGCGGCCCAGACCGAGGCGACGCCGCTGCCGTGCAGGACGAAGTCGAGGTCCAGCTCGCCGGCCACCGGGTCGAAGCGGCGGGTGGTGTAGTCGCGGGAGATCGGGAACGGCGGGACGTCGGGGAAGATCAGGCCCTCGTCGTCGTCGCCGAGCACGGGGAGCACGGGCTCCAGCTCGCCGGGCGCCGGGAAGAAGGCCTTGACGTGGTCGGCGGGCGCCCGGTCGATGAACCCGGCCAGCTCGGGGCCGCCGAGGGTGACCCGGACCAGTCGGGGGGTGACCCGGGTGACCCGGATCACCTCCAGGGTCCGCAGGGCCAGGTCGTGGTAGACGGTGTCGATCAGGGGGGCGTTGCTGGTCATGGGGGTTGTCCTCTTCTCGGAGCCCGGGGACCGCCGTGCGGTCCCCGGATCATGCGGTCGTGCGATGGCGGCCCGGGTCCCGCCGGGGTCGGCGGACGGACGGGCGGAAGGCGCGCCCGTGGGAGGGGCGCGGGCGGACCGGCGGGGCCGGTTCACACCCCCTCCGCCAGCGCCCGCTGCACCAGCGGGCCGATCTCCTCCAGCGCCTGCGCGTCCATCAGTTCGTCGTGGGCGACGTCGAGCACGTGCTCGGCCAGCCTGCCCCGCAGGTACGGCGGCCAGACCTTCGCGGGCGCGTCCTCGGGGGCGGTGGTACGGGCCGCGGTGACGAACAGGGCGTCGCCCGTCCAGACCGGGGTGCGGCTGCCGGCCAGCAGGCCGACGCAGTGCACGTTGGTGTCGACGATCGCGTGGAGCAGATCCTCGTCGAAGCCGGCCAGCATGCCCTGGCTGGCCCGGATCGCGGCGATCGCCTCCTCCCGGCCGACCGGTCGGCCGGCCTCTCCCCCGGCGCCGGCCGTGTCCCCGGGCGCCGCCAGGCCGAGCCCGGCCACCCCGGTCAGGAACCCGCTCTCCTCCTCGGCGAGCCGCTCGCGGAAGCGCGGGTCCGTGACGAAGGACCAGTCCTCGGTCTCCGGCGGGTAGGCGTCCAGCAGCCCGAGGAGGGCCACCTCCTCACCGCCCTCCTGGAGCAGCGCCGCCATGGTGTGGGCGACCGTCCCGCCGAAGGAGTAGCCCAGCAGGTGGTACGGGCCGTGCGGCTGCACCGCCCGCACCTCCGCGAGGTACAGCTCGGCCAGACCTCGGACGTCCTCGACCTTCGGGAGCTCACCGCGCAGGCCCGGCGACTGGAGGCCGTACAGCGGGCGCTCCCGGTCGAGATGGCGCAGCAGGCCCGCGTACTGCCAGCTGAAACCGGAGGCCGGGTGGACGCAGAACAGCGGCGGCAGCGCGCCCTTCTCCCGCAGCGGCAGCAGGGTGCGCAGCGCGTCACGGCGGGCGTCGGTGCCGAGCCGGGCCGCCGCCCCCGCGACGGTCGGGGCGGCCATCAGGGTGGCGACCTGGACCGGGGTGTTGAGCTCGGCCCGGATCCGGCCGGCCAGCCGCATCGCGAGCAGCGAGTGGCCGCCGAGTTCGAAGAAGTTGTCGTCGACACCGACCTCGGGCACGCCCAGGACCTCCGCGAAGAGCTCGCAGAGCAGGGCCTCGCGGGCGTCGGCGGGCGGCCGGGAGGACCCCCGGCCGGCGGGGCCGGGCACCGGGAGCGCGGCGCGGTCGACCTTGCCGTTGACCGTCAGCGGCAGCGCGTCGAGCTCGACGAACGCGGCCGGGACCAGGTACTCGGGCAGGGTCGCGGCCAGTGCGGCGCGCAGCGCGGCGGAGTCGGCCGGGAGGCCGGGGGCGGGGACGGTGTAGGCGACCAGGCGTGCGCCGCCCGGGCCCCGCTGCGCGACGACGGCAGCCGCGGCGACGGCGTCCAGGGCGAGCAGCGCGGACTCGACCTCGCCGGGCTCGACCCGGAAGCCGCGGATCTTGACCTGCTGGTCGGCCCGGCCCAGGTAGTCCAGCCTGCCGTCCGCCCGGAACCTCATCCGGTCGCCGGTGCGGTACATCCGCCCGCCGGGCGGGCCGTACGGGTCGGCGACGAAGCGGCCGGCCGTCAGACCGGGCCGGTCGTGGTAGCCGCGCGCCAGGCCGTCCCCGGCGAGGTACAGCTCGCCGGGCACGCCCACCGGGACCGGGCGCAGGGCCTGGTCCAGTACGTACGCCCGGGTGTTCATGACGGGCCGTCCGACGGTGGCGGTGGCGCTCTCGCCGACGCCCGCGCCGAGCGCGTTGATGGTGTACTCGGTGGGCCCGTACAGGTTGTAGCCGGTGGTCCCGTCGGTCCGGTCGAGCAGCTGCCAGAGGGACTCGGGGACGGCCTCGCCGCCGAGCAGGACGAGCACCGGCCGGTGCCGGCCGTCGGCGAGCAGTCCGGCCTCGATCAGCTGCTGGGCGTAGGACGGGGTGACGTTGACGACGTCGACGCGCTCGCGGACGTAGTGGTCGACGAGGGCGTCCGGGTCGAGCCGCAGCCGTTCGCCGATGACGTGCACCTCGTGGCCGTCGACCAGCCAGAAGAACTCCTCCCACGACATGTCGAAGGCGAAGGAGACGGTGTGGGCGATCCGCAGCCGCCGCCCGCCGGCCCCGGTCACGGCAGGGCCGAAGATCCGGGCCCGGTGGTTGACCAGCATCGTGGTCAGCCCGCGGTGCGGGACGACCACGCCCTTGGGCCGCCCGGTGGAGCCGGAGGTGTAGATCACGTAGGCCGGGTGGTCGGCGTGACGCGGGGCGGTGAGGTCGGCGGCGGTCACCGGCCCGGCCGGGACGGCGGCCTGTTCGGCCAGGCCGTCCGGGTCGTCGAGCACCAGGCGGGGCAGGTCGTCCGCGGCGGGCAGGCCGGCACCGACGGCCGTGACGGTGACGAGGCAGAGCGGGCGCGCGTCGGCGAGCATCTCGGCGAGCCGGGCGGCCGGGTGGTCCAGGTCGAGCGGCAGGTAGCCGGCGCCGGTGCGCAGCACGGCGAACAGGGCGACGACGAAGTCCGCGGAGCGCGGCAGCGCGAGGGCGACCAGGCGCTCCGGCCCGGCGCCGCGGGCGATCAGGGCGTGTGCCAGCCGGTCGGCCCGGCGGTCGAGTTCGGCGTAGGAGAGCCGCTCCTCGCCGAAGACCAGGGCGGTCGCGTCCGGGGTCCGGGCGGCCTGCTCCGCGAGCAGCCGGTCGACGGTGGTGTCGGGAACGGCGTGGCCGGTGTCGTCGCCGAGGCCGAGCAGCCTGCCCAGCTCGGCCGGTTCCGGGGTGCCGAGCCGGCCGACCGGGGCGGCGGGGTCCCCGGGCAGGGCGCGGACCAGGGCGGCGAGCCGTTCGGCCACGGCCCGGGCGGCCTCGGCGTCGAACAGGTCGGGCCGGTAGGCGAGGCTCAGCTCCAGGGCGCGCTCGGGCGTGACCGCGAGGGTCAGCGGGTAGTGGGTGCCGTCCACGCTGTGGGTCCAGCCGATCGCGTGGCGGGCGACGGCCTCCTCCCGGGCCGAGTCGTCCAGCGGGGTGTTGCGGAACACGTACAGGGTGTCGAAGAGGCGGCCGAAGCCGCTGAGCCGCTGGATCCGGCCGAGGCCCACCTGGTGGTGCGGCAGCAGGGCGGCGTGCTCCCGCTGGACCCGGACCAGGAGGTCGCGCAACGGCTCCCCGGGCCGGACGGTCACCCGGAACGGGAGGGTGTTCATGAACATCCCGATCATGGTGTCCACGCCCGCCAGCTCCGGCGGCCGGCCGGAGACGGTGGCGCCGAAGACCACGTCGTCCGAGCCGGTGAGGCCGGCCAGGGTGAGCGCCCACGCGGTGGACAGCACCGTGTTGAGGGTGATGCCGCAGGACCGGGCGAAGGCGCGCAGCCCGTCGCTGGTCGCCTCGTCCAGGACGATCGGGCAGACCTCGGCGATCACCGGCTGCCGGGCCGGGTCCTCGGGCGCGACCAGGGTCGCCTCGTCGAGGCCGGCGAGGTGGACCCGCCAGACCTCGGCGGCGGCCTCGCGGTCGGTCGCCGCGAGGTGGCGCAGGAACTCCCGGTACGGCGTGGCGGGCGCCAGCGCGTCCTCGTCGCCGCCGTGCCGGTAGAGGGCGAACAGCTCCTCGAAGAACAGCGACTCGGACCAGCCGTCGGTGAGGATGTGGTGCTGGGTCACGCAGAGCACGTACCGCTCGTCGGCGAAGCGGAACAGCGCGACGCGCAGCAGCGGCGGCGCCGCGAGGTCGAACCGGGTGGCGGCGTCGGCGTGCGAGAACTCCTCCAGGGCGCGGTCCTGGGCGGCCCGGTCGAGGTGGCCGAGGTCGGTCTCCTGCCAGGGAAGTTCCCACGCGCCGGGAACGATCTGCACCGGCTCGTCGAAGCCCTGGTGCCAGAAGCCCGCCCGCAGGTGGGGGTGGCGCCTGAGCAGCGCCTCGAAGGCACGGCGCAGCGCCGTCCGGTCGACGGCGTGCAGCAGCTCGATGAAGTTCTGCATGAGGTAGACGTCGAGCGCGCGGTCGTCGTAGACGGCGTGGAAGTACAGGCCCTCCTGGAGCGGGGAGAGCGGCAGCACCTCCTCGGCGTCGGGGCGGAGTTCGGCGGCCAGGGCGAGGGCGGCGTCGGGGACGAGGACGACGGCGGCGGGGTCCGGGCCGTCGGCGACGGTCCCGGCGTCCACCGCCGCGGCGGCGAGCCGGGCGGGTGTGCGGTGCTCGAAGACCTGGCGGGGGGTGAGGACCAGCTGCTCCTTGCGGAGCCGGCCGACCAGCTGGATCGAGCTGATCGAGTCCCCGCCGAGGACGAAGAAGTCGTCGTCGGCGCCGGCCGCGGCGAGGCCGAGGACGTCGGCGAAGACGCGGCACAGGACGGCCTCGGCCGGGGTCCGCGGAGCGCGGGAGGCCGGGTCGCCGGTGAGGACGGGGGCGGGCAGGGCGGCGCGGTCGAGCTTCCCGTTGACGTTGAGGGGCAGGGCGTCCAGGACCACCAGGGCGGCGGGGACGAGGTGTTCGGGCAGCGCGGCGGCCAGGGCGGCGCGGGCGCCGACCGGGTCGGCGTCACCGGTCAGGTAGCCCACCAGGCGGCGGACGCCGGGGGTGTCCTCGCGGACGACCACGGCGGCGGTGGCGACCCCGGGCAGCGCGGTGAGGGCGGCCTCGATCTCGCCGGGCTCGATCCGGAACCCGCGGATCTTGACCTGCTCGTCGGCCCGGCCCAGGTAGTCGAGGCGGCCGTCGGGCAGCCTGCGGACGAGGTCCCCCGTGCGGTACATCCGGCTGCCGGGCGGGCCGTACGGGTCGGCGACGAAGCGGCCGGCGGTCAGACCGGGCCGGTCGTGGTAGCCACGGGCCAGCCCGGTCCCGGCCAGGTACAGCTCGCCGGGGGCGCCGTCCGGTGCGGGGCGCAGCGCGTGGTCGAGGACCCTGGCGGCGGTGCCGGCGATCGGTGCGCCGACCAGCGGGCGCACGCTGTCCGCGAGGTCGGCGGCCAGGGCGTCGACGGTGTACTCGGTGGGGCCGTAGAGGTTGACGGCGCGTACGCCGTCGGCGGCGCGGACCGCGCTCCACTGGGCGGGCGGCACCGCCTCGCCGCCGAGCAGCAGCAGCCCCGGGCGGTGGGCGCCGTCGGCGAGCAGCCCCCAGTCGAGGAGCTGCTGGGCGTAGGTGGGGGTGACGTCGAGGGTGTCGACACGGTGGCGGCGGACGTAGCCGGTGACGAACTCGGGGTCGCGGCGCTCCGTCTCGTCGAGGAGGTGCAGTTCGTGCCCGGCGAGCAGCCAGAACAGCTGCTCCCAGGAGGTGTCGAAGGAGAACGAGGCGGTGTGCAGGGCCCGCAGGGGGCGGCCGGCCGCGCGGGCGGCCGGGTCGAGCAGCGCGGCCCGGTGGTTGGCGTAGAGGTTGGCGAGGCCGCGGTGGGTGAGGACCACGCCCTTGGGGCGGCCGGTGGAACCGGAGGTGTAGATGACGTAGGCGGGGTGCTCCGGGTCGACGGCAGGGAGCGGCGCGTCGGGCCCGGGGCCCGGGGCGGTGGCGGCGTCGGTGGCGGTGTCGTCCGGGCCGTCGAGCAGCAGCGGCCGGGGGCCGGCCGCGGGGAGCCGGTGGACGGTGCCCGCGGTGGTGACCAGGCAGGCCGGGGCCGCGTCGGCGATCATGTCGGCGAGGCGCTCGGCCGGGTGGTCGAGGTCCAGTGGCAGGTAGGCGGCGCCGCTGCGCAGCACGCCGAGCAGGGCGGTCACCGCCCCCACCGAACGCGGCACCGCGAGGGCGACCACCGACTCGGGGCCGATCCCGCGTGCGACCAGCCGGTGGGCCAGCTCCGCGGAGCGGCGGTCCAGTTCGGCGAAGGTCACGGACCGGCCGCCGGAGACGACGGCGGTGGCCCCGGGGGTCGCAGCGGCCTGCGCCGCGAAACGGTCGGCGACGCTCCCCCCGAAGGCGGCGGCCTCCGGGCCGTGCCCCGCCGCCGCCAGCCGGGCGTGCTCGTCGTCGGTGGTCAGCCGCAGCCTGCCCACCGTCGTGTCGGGGTCGGCGGCGATCCGCTCCAGCAGCGCGGCCAGCCGCTCGCCGATCCGCTCGACCCGGCGGTCGGTCAGCACGTCGGGCCGGTACTCCAGGTGGACCTCGACGGTGCGGCCGAGGTTGACGGCCAGGGTGAGCGGGTAGTGCGTGGCGTCGCGGGCGGTGACCCCGGTGACGGCGGCCCCGCCGGCGAGCGCGGGGCGGGCGGACGGGTCGACGGGGTAGTTCTCGACCACGAGCAGGGTGTCGAACAGCTCGCCGCCGCCGGCCTGCTTCTGGATCGCGTGCAGGCCGAGGTGGTGGTGGGAGAGCAGTTGGTTCTGTTCGCCGCGGAACCGGCGGACCAGCGCGGCGACGCTCTCCTCCGGGCGCACGGTGACCCGGACCGGGACGGTGGTGATGAACAGTCCGATCATCGAGTCGACGCCGGACAGTTCCTCGGGCCGACCCGACACGGTCAGGCCGAAGACGGCGTCGCGCCGCCCCGTCAGGGAGCCGAGCAGCAGCCCCCAGGCGCACTGGACGAGGGTGCTGGGGGTGGTGCCGAGCCGGCGGGCCGCCGCGGTGAGCCCGGCGGTCGCCTCCTCGGTGAGCCCCCGGGTGTGCCGGGCCGGCCGGACCGCCTGCCGGCCGGGGTCGGCCGGGGCGAGCAGGGTGGGGCCGTCCGTCCCCGCCAGCGCCGCGCGCCAGGCGCGTTCGGCGGCCGGCCGGTCCTGGTCGGCCAGCCAGCGCAGGTGGTCGCGGTAGGGGCGCACGGCGGGCAGGCCGCCGGGGTCGCCGTCCCGGTCGTACAGCTCCAGCAGCTCACGCACCAGGAGCGGCATCGACCAGCCGTCCACCAGGATGTGGTGCACGGTGACGATCAGCCGGTACTCGGTGTCGGCCACCCGGGCCAGCAGCAGGCGCAGCAGCGGCGGCCGGTGCAGGAGGAACCGCTCGGCCAGCTCGGCGCGTTCGGCCCGGTCCAGGGCCTCACCGTCCGGGACGCCGCCGGACGGGGCCGCGCCGGACGGGGCCGTGGCGTGCCCGGCCCGGAGGTCGTGCCCGGCCCGGAGGTCGGTCTCGCGGACGGCGATCCGCAGCTCGGCGGGGACGAACTGGACCGGCTCGGGCACGTTCTCGTGCCAGAACCCGGCGCGCAGGTTGGCGTGCCGGCGCAGCAGCGCGTCGGCGGCGGTGCCGAGCCGGGCCGCGTCGACCGGGCCGCTCAGCGAGACGGTCAGCTGGACGGTGTAGACGTCCGTGGCCCGGTCGTCGTAGGAGGAGAGGAACAGCATGCCCTGCTGGAGCGGGGAGAGCGGGAGCATGTCCGCGAGGCCGGTCCTGGTCATCGCTGGTCCTTCCACATCTGTTCGAGCATGGCGATCTGGTCCTGGTCGAGGGAGAGCAGATCGAGGTCGGAGGGGGTGTGGCCGCCGGAGCCGGCGGTGCCGGCCCAGGTGGCGAGGCCGTCGAGCGCGGCGGTCCACGCCTCGGCGAGGGCGCGTGCGGTCGACTCCGGCAGGGCGCCGGCGGCGGGGATCCAGTCCGCGACGAGCCGGGGGCCGTCGGGGCCGGGGTCGATCCGGGCCACGATCTCCAGCGCGTGGGAGAGCGGGGCCCCGGGGTCGGGCTCGACGCCGACGGCGTCGGCCTCGGGGGCCGGTCCCCAGACGGTGCCGGGGGTGTGGGTGCGCCGGCCGAGGTAGTTCCAGAGCACTTCGGGCCGGGCGGCCGGGTCGAAGCGGCGGGCGGTGGCGGGGTTGGCGTAGCGGAGCAGGCCCGCACCGATCCCGCCGGCGGGGACGGCCCGCAGCTGTTCCTTCACCTCCTTGAGGGCGCGCCCGGCATCCTCGGCGCCGGTGAGGGCGGCGGCCGGGTCGACCCGGCCGGGGGCGAGGCGCACGGGGTACAGGCTGGTCAGCCAGCCGACGGTGCGGGAGAGGTCGGCGCCGGGCAGCAGGTCCTGTTCCCGGCCGTGGCCCTCCAGTTCGACCGGTAGCCCGCCGTCCGGCCGGTCCGGGTCGAGGTGGGCGGCGGCCAGGGCCAGCGCGGTGAGCAGCACGTCGTTGACGGTGCCGTGCACGGCCCCGGGGACGGTGTCGAGCAGGGGCGCGGTCCGTCCGGCGGAGAGCGTGACGGTGAACGGGCGCGCGGTGTCGGCGGTGTCCCGGGCCGGGTCCAGCGGACGCGACCCGATCAGGCGCCGGTCCTTCCCGCTCTCCCCGGCCGCCAGCCAGTGGCCGAGTTCGGCGGTCCGGCGGGGGCTGTGGGCCTCCGCGAGGAGGTGCTCGGTCCACGCGCGCAGCGAGGTGGCGACCGGTTCCAGGACCGGCGGCCGGCCGGCGGCGGCGTCCTGCCAGGCGGCCCGCAGGTCGTCCAGCAGGATGCTCCAGGAGACCTCGTCGACCGCGAGGTGGTGGGCCGTCAGCAGCAGGCGGCCCGCGGCCTCCCGGCCGGCGTCCAGGTGGACGGCCTGGAGGAGACGTCCGGTGCCGGGGCGCAGGCGGCCGACGGCCGCGTCCGACTCGGTGGCGACCAGCTCCCGCAGGGCGGCGTCGTCGAGCCCGGCGGCGGGGACGGCGCGCAGGCTGTCGGCGGCGGTCACGGATCCGGGCGGGGCGGTTTCGGCCGACCAGACGCCGGGGTCCGGCCGGTGCAGGACCTGGCGCAGACCGGCGTGCCGGTCGAGCAGCGCCTGGAGGGCGGTGGCCAGGTCCGCCGTACGGACACCGACGGGCAGGAGCACCAGCCTGGCCTGGGCGATCCGGTCGACCGGGCCGCCGCGTTCGGCGAGCCAGTGGGCGATCGGGGGCAGCGGCAGCGGACCGGTTCCGTCGTCCTGCGGCCGGACGGCGGCCGGCGCCGCCGGCACGGCGAGCTCGGCGAGCTCGGCGAGCCGGGCGGGGGTGGGTGCCTCGAAGACCTGCCGGGCGGTGAGGGTCAGGCCCGCCTTGCGGGCCAGCGACACCAGCCGGATGGAGACGATGCTGTCGCCGCCGAGTTCGAAGAAGTCGGCGTGCCGGTCGACGGCGGTCAGGCCGAGGGCCTCGGCCATCAACCGGGCCAGCACGACGGCGGGTTCGGCGGTCCCCGAAGGTTCGGCGGGCTCGGCGACGGTCGCGGCGGTCCCGTCGGCCGTGCCGGGCTCGGCCGCCGGGGCGACCGGCGGCACCGGCAGGGCCCGCCGGTCGAGCTTGCCGTTGACGGACAGCGGCAGGGCGTCGACGAGGACGATCGGCGCCGGCACCATGTACGCCGGGAGCCGCTCCGCCGCGAGCTTGCGCAGGTGGCGGGTGTCCGGAACGCGACCCGGCTCCGGGACGACGTACCCGATCAGACGGTCGCCCCCGGTGCCCGACGCGCGGACGGCCGCGGCGGCCAGGGCGACGCCCGGCAGGGCGGCCAGCGCGGCCTCCACCTCGCCGAGTTCGATCCGCAGGCCGCGCAGCTTGACCTGGTCGTCGGTCCGGCCGAGGTAGTGCAGCCGGCCGTCGGCCGTCCGCCGGGCGAGGTCGCCGGTGCGGTACATCCGGCTGCCGGGCGGACCGTACGGGTCGGCGGTGAACCGCTCGGCGGTCAGCGCCGCCCGGTTCAGGTAGCCGCGCGCCAGCTGCACCCCGGTCAGGTACAGCTCCCCGGGGGTCCCGAGCGGGACGGGACGCAGCCGCGCGTCCAGGACCCGGACCCCGGTGTTCCACACCGGGTGGCCGACGGGCACGCTGCCGCCGGACCGGCCGGTGCCGGGCCGGTAGTGCTCGGCGGTGACGTCGACCGCCGCCTCGGTGGGGCCGTAGAGGTTCTCCAGGGCCACCTCCCGGCCGGCGCAGGACTCCCGGAAGCGCTCGGCGAGGTCGACCGGGAGGGCCTCGCCGCTGCACACCACCCGCCGCAGCGAGGGGCACTCGGCGAGCCGCTGGTCGGTGAGGAAGGCGGCGAGCATCGAGGGCACGAAGTGCGCGACGGTGGCGCGGTGGCGGCGGATCAGGTCGGCGAGGTAGCCGGGGTCACGGTGCCCGTCGGGGCGGGCGACCACCGCGGGCACGCCCGCGGCGAACGGCCAGAACAGCTCCCAGACCGAGACGTCGAAGCCGGCCGGGGTCTTGTGCAGCACCCGGTCGTCCCCGCCGAGGGGGTAGGCGTCCTGCATCCACCGCAACCGGTTGACGATCGCGGCGTGGCCGACCTGGACGCCCTTGGGCAGGCCGGTGGAGCCGGAGGTGAAGATGACGTACGCGGGGTGGTCGGGCCTCAGCGGGGCGAGCCGGTCGTGATCGGTGACCGGTCCGGCCGGGGCGGACGCCAGGGCGGCCTCCGTCTCCGGGTCCCCCAGCAGGACGGCGTCGGGGGCGTCGACGGGCAGCCGGCCGGCCGATCCGGATTCGGTGAGCACACAGACCGGGCGGGCCGTGCCGAGGAGGTGGCGCAGCCGCTCGGCCGGGTGGTCGAGGTCGAGCGGCAGGTAGGCGCCGCCGGCCCGGACCACCGCGTGGACGGCCACCAGCAGGTCGGCGGAGCGCGGCAGGGCCACCGCGACCACGCTCTCCGGGCCGACCCCGCGGGCGATCAGCAGCCGGGCGAGCCGGTCGGCGCGGTCGTCGAAGGCCGCACGGGACAGCTCGGCGCCGTCCGTCAGCACCGCGGGGCGGGCGGCCCCGGCGCGGGCTCCGGCGGCGACCAGGTCGGGCAGCGTGGCCGGGTCGCCGGGGACGGCCGGGTGGTCGGTGGACTCCGGCCCGTACAGGGCGAGTTCACGCTCGCCCTCGGCCATCGGGTCGAGGTCGGCGACGGGGCGCGCCGGGTCCGCGACGGCCTGCTCCACGAGGCGGACCAGCCGGTCCGCGAGGGCGCGGGCGGTCGCTTCGTCGAAGCGGTCCCGGCTGTACCGGACGCCGCCCTCCAGTCGCCCGCTGCCGTCGGCGGCCGGGCCGACCGCGAACTCCAGGTCGAACTTGGCGCCGCCGGTGTCCACCAGCAGCTCCGCCGCCGGGAGGTCGAAGAGCCGGGCCGGGGCGGGAGCGGCGGAGTGGAAGGTGACCATGGTCTGGAAGAGCGGGTGACGCCCGGCCGTACGGGCCGGCGCGACCGCCCGGACCACCTGGTCGAACGGCAGGTCGGCGTGGTCGAAGGCCTCCAGGTCGGCGTCCCGGACCCGCTCCAGCAGGGCGGCGAAGGCCGGGGCGCCGGAGAGGTCGGTGCGCAGCGCCAGGGTGTTGAGGTGGTAGCCGACCTGGTCCCGGAGGACGGCCTCGCCGCGGGCCGAGACGGGTGCCCCGACCACGATGTCCTCGCCCCCGCCGAGCCGGTGCAGCAGCGTGGCGACCACGGCGTGGACGGCCATGAACAGGGTGGCGCCGTGGGCCCGGGCGAGTGCGGTGAGCGCCCCGGCGGTGTCGGCCGGGAGCTCGAAGAGGGCGACGGCGCCCCGGTGGGTGGGGCGGGCGGGCCGGGGGCGGTCGGCGGGCAGCGCGACCTCCTCGGGCGCCCCGGCCAGCGTGCGCGTCCAGTAGGCCCGCTGCCGGTCGCCGGTCCGGGCCAGCAGCTCGCCCTGCCAGCGGGCGAAGTCCGCGTACTGGACGGGGAGTTCGGCGAACTCGGGGGCCCGTCCGGCCCGTCGGGCCGTGTAGGCGGCGTCGAGGTCGGCGAGCAGCGGGGCGGTCGACTCCTCGTCGCCCGCGATGTGGTGCAGCGTCAGCAGGAGGACGTGCTCGCCCTCGTCGACCCGCACCAGGTGGGCACGGAACGGCGGCTCGGCGGCGAGGTCGAACGGCGGAGCGAGCAGGGTGCGCAGGGTGGCGTCCAGCCCGTCCTCGCCGACCGGCAGCACGGTGAGCGGCACCGGGTGCGCGCCGGGAGCGAGCACCTGCTGGTACGGCTCGCCGTCGTGCTCGCGCACGACGGTCCGCAGGCTCTCGTGCCGGGCCGCGACGTCGGCGAGGGCGGCGGCGAGGGCGCCGGGGTCGAGCGCTCCGGTGAGCCGGAGCGCGATCGGTACGTGGTAGGCGGAGCCGGAGTCCTGCACCTGGTGGAGCAGCCAGAGGCTGAGCTGGGCGGGCGACAGCGGCGGGTGCGCCGGGCGCGGGCCCGCGGTGAGCTCCGGCCGGTCGGTCCCGGCCCGCTCGGCGAGCCGGGCGGCGAGCCCGGCGGGCGTGGGCGCGGCGAAGACGTCCCGGACCGCGGTCTCGGTCCGCAGCACGGTGCGGATCCGCCCGGCCAGCCGGGTGGCCAGCAGGGAGTGGCCGCCGAGGGCGAAGAAGTCGTCCTCGGGCCCTACGTCCGGGAGGTCGAGCACGGTGGCGAAGGCCCCGCAGAGCAGCTCCTCGCGGGCGTCGCGCGGCGGGCGGGAGAGCGCCACCGCCGGGGCGGACGGGGCGGGCAGGGCCGCCCGGTCCAGCTTGCCGTTGGCGGTCGTCGGCAGCTGCGGGAGCACCACCACGGCGGCGGGCACCAGGTAGTCGGGCAGCGTCCCGGCGAGGGCGCGGCGCAGGGCCGCCGGGTCGGCGCCACCGGTGGCGTAGCCGACCAGGCGCCGGTTGCCGGGGGTGTCCTCGCGGACCAGCGCGGCGGCGGCGCCGACGCCGGGCAGGGCCGCCAGCGCGGCCTCCACCTCGCCGAGTTCGATCCGGAAGCCGCGCAGCTTGACCTGGTCGTCGGTCCGGCCGAGGTACTCCACCAGGCCGTCGGCCGTCCGCCGGGCGAGGTCGCCCGTGCGGTACATCCGGCTGCCCGGCGGACCGTACGGGTCGGCGGTGAACCGCTCGGCGGTCAGCGCCGCCCGGTTCAGGTACCCCCGCGCCAGCTGCACCCCCGCGAGGTACAGCTCACCCGGCACACCCGGCGGCACCGGACGCAGCCGCGCGTCC
>NZ_JAQYWW010000925.1:0-60030 GCF_036322525.1 Streptomyces sp. BE20
GCCGTACATCTCGTCGAGCACGTCGCCGAGACCGGCCTCGCGGGCGGCGGCGAGGCCGGCGCCGACGCCGTACCAGCCGGGGACGATCTGGCGGGACTGGGTCCAGCCGAACACCCACGGGATGGCGCGCAGGCCGTCCAGACCGGCGCCCGAGTCGGGGCGGCGGGACGGCCGGGAGCCCAGGTGGAGTTCGGCGATCTGGTCGACCGGGGTGGCCGCGAAGAAGTAGGCGGGCAGGTCGGGGTGGTCGACGAACCGGCGGTAGGCGGTGTGGGCGGCGGCGGAGACGACCTCCATGGCGGCGTCCCAGCGGGCCAGCTGTTCGGCGGACTGCCGGGGCGCGGTGTGCAGGGCGGTGGCCTGGAGACTTGCGGCGACGGCGAGTTCGAGGTTCTCGCGGGCGAGCGAGGGCAGCAGGTACTTGTCGGAGATCACCTCGCCCTGCTCGGTGACCTTGATCTCGCCCTCCAGGGTGCCCCACGGCTGGGCGAGGATCGCGTCGTGCGAGGGGCCGCCGCCGCGGCCGACGGTGCCCCCGCGGCCGTGGAAGAGGCGCAGCCGGACGCCGTACCGGTGCGCGACGTCGCGCAGCCGTCGTTGGGCCCGGTGGATCTCCCACTGGGAGGTGGTGATGCCGCCGAACTTGGAGGAGTCGGAGTAGCCGAGCATGACCTCCTGGACGTCGCCGCGCAGGGTGACCAGCCGGCGGTAGGAGGGGTCGGCGAGCAGGTCCTCCAGGATGTGACCGGCGGCCCGCAGTTCGTCGGTGGTCTCCAGCAGCGGCACCAGGCCGATCCGGGCGGTCCCGGCGTGCAGGTCGATCAGGCCGGCCTCGCGGGCGAGCACGGTGGCCGCGAGGACGTCGTCGGCGCCGCGGCACATCGAGACGACGTAGGACTCGACGACCTCGGGGCCGAAGGTGTCCAGGGCACGCCGGACGGTGTGGAAGACGTCCAGGGTGCGGGCGGCGGCCGGGTCGAGGGGAGCCGGACCCAGCAGCCGGCGGGAGGTCAGCTCCTTGGCGAGCAGGCGCTGCCGGTAGTCGCGGGGCATGTCCGCGTAGCGCCACGACTCCTCGTCGAGGCGGTCGACGAGGAGGCCGACGGCGTGGTGGTGGGCGTCGGCGTGCTCGCGGACGTCCATGGTGGCGAGCTGGAGGCCGAACGCGGCGAGGGTGCGGACGGTGCGGGCGAGCCGTCCGTCGGCGAGCAGGCCGCCGCGGTGTTCGCGCAGCGAGTCCTGGACGAGGCGGAGGTCGGCGAGGAGGTCCGCGGTGCCGAGGTAGTCGCGGCCCTCGGTGTGCGGGGTGCTCTCGGCGAGGCGCCGCTTGGTGTTCTCGAGCTTCTGGCGGACGCAGGTGGCCTTGAGGCGGTAGGGCTCCTCGGCGTTGAGGCGCCGGTAGCGGGGGCTGAGTTCGGGGAGGGCGGCCAGGTCGGTGCGGAGCGAGGCGAGGAGGTCCTCGGTGACACCGGTGTGCCGGACGGAGTGGGAGAGCAGGCCGCGCAGTTCGTCGACGGTCCGGAGGGCGGCGTCGATGCCGTGCTCGTGCTGGAGGAGGAGGACCTCCCAGGTGACGTCGGGGGTGACGTTGGGGTTGCCGTCCCGGTCGCCGCCGATCCAGGTGCCGAAGGTGAGCGGGCGGGTGTCGTCGGGCAGGCGGACACCGGCCTGGTCGAGGTCGGCGGCGAGGTCCTCCAGGAGGTCGCCGACGGCGCCGGCGTGGAGTTCGTCGAGGTAGTAGACCGCGTTGCGGGCCTCGTCGGCGGGTTCGGGGCGGGCGACGCGCAGTTCATCGGTCTGCCAGACGAGGTCGATGTGCTCCGCGAGCCGGGTGTCGAGGCGGCGGCGGTCGGCCTCGTGGGACGGGGTGCCGGCGGTGTCGAGCAGGGCGGCGATCCGGCGGAGCTTGTGCAGGACGCTGCGGCGCGCGGCCTCGGTGGGGTGGGCGGTGAAGACGGGGCGGACGTTGAGGCGGGCGACGGCGTCGGCGAGGAGTTCCGGCGAGCGTTCCGCCGCCTCCCGGACGACGCGGCCGAGCGGGGACTCCCTACGCTCCCTGGCCGCTCTCAACTCGCGCCCCCGGTGGACCTGTTCGGTGACGTTGGCGAGGTGGAAGTAGGTGGAGAAGGCGCGGACCAGCTCGACGGCGGTCTCCAGGTCGACGCCGGCGAGGAGTTCGGCGGTGGCCTCACCGTCGGTGCGGCTGAGCAGGCGGACCTGTTCGACCAGACCGAGCAGGTGGGCGCCCTCCTGGCGAACCAGTGTCTCGCCCAGGAGGTCGCCCAGGCGCCGGATGTCGGCGCGCAGGGCCGCGTTCGCGATCGGGGCGTTCATGGGTTCTCCCTGGTGGGGCGGTTTCGGGTCGGCCCAGGGCCGACGGGCAGGCGGGCCGTCCGGCAGGCAGGCAGGCCCATCGACAGGGCAACGGGCGGGGGCGGGTTTGGGGGCCCGGGGTTCAGGGCGCCAACAGCGCGGCCGGGTTCAGCCGGGTGACGGCGCGGACCTGCGTTCCGGTGAGGCCGGCGGCACGGAACCACTCCGCGTTGCGGACCAGCCAGCCGGCGGGGTCCGGCTGGTCGGGCTGGCCCAGGTCGGAGCTGAAGACGATCCGGGGGTGGGCGCGGACCAGTTCGGCCAGGTGGCCCGGGCTCCGGTGGCCCAGCAGCAGCATCAGGGCGGTGAGTTCGACGTAGAGGCCGGGCAGGTCGGCCAGGTCGGCGAGGTCGGCGGGGGTGAGGCCGGACATCGGGTGGGTGGCGTGGGTCAGCAGCAGCCGGGGCACGTCGAGCCGGGCGGCCTCGTCGGCCACCCGGAGGGTCTCCTCCCGGTCGCAGTGACCGGTGGCCAGGACGACCGGCAGGTCCCGGGCGGCGCGGAGCACCTCGCGCACCGGCCGGGCGAGCCGGCCGGTGCCGTCGAGGATCCGTGGGCCGCGCCACCGTTCGAGGTCGAGCAGCGGGTGGAAGGGGGCGCGGTGGAGGGGGGACGGATGGGCGGGGCCGATGTGGGTGGGCAGGTGGACGAGCAACCGGGCGGGGCTGTCGGGGCCGTGGGCGTAGACGGCCTGCTCGACGACCCTGGTCCGGACGCCGCCGGCGAGCTCGTTGAGGACGACGGCGCCGGAGACCGGAAGTCCCTCCTGGCGGGCCTCCCAGGCGGACGCGGCGGTGGAGCCGAGGTGGCTCTTGACGGCGACCCAGCCGTCGATCCCGGCGTAGGCCCGCCCGGCGCCGGCGGCGGTCAGCCGGCGCCGGTAGAGGTCCGGTCCGGCGTGGTAGTGGACGTCCACCACCTGCCGGTCGGCCGGGGGACGCTCCCCGGTCCGGGACCGCTCCCCCGCCGCGGCCCCCTCTGAGGGCGGCGGCCCCGCCGGCCCGGCCGCCGGCCCGGCCGACCGGGGTGCCGACCCGGCCACCGACCGGACCGCCGGGGGCCGCGGGCCGTCAGGCATCGCCGGTCCTGCGCGCCGGACCCTCCCACGGCTCGGCGTAGCCGAACGTCCGGCGGGCCTCGTCGAGGCGCAGCCCGCCGGCCACCGCCTCGGCGATCGCGGCCTCGGTGGCTTCGACGCGTTCGGCCCGGTCGGCCACCTCGACGGCCTGTCCGGCGGGCACGACGAGGACTCCGTTGTCGTCGGCGACGATCACGTCACCCGGGCGGACGGTGACCTCGCCGATGGTGACGTCCCGTCCGGTGGCGTCGAGTTCGACGCGGTTCTTGCCGCTGACCATGGTGACGCCGGTGCTGAACAGCGGGTACCCGGCCGCCCGGATCTCGGCGACGTCGCGGGCCGACCCGTACACGGCGGTGCCGCGCGCGCCCCGGCTCCGGGCGAGTGCGGTGAGCAGCGAGCCCCAGTTGGTGCAGGCGGTGCTGCCGCCGTTGTCGACGACGACGAAGGAGCCGGCGGGTACCTCGTCGAGGTAGTTGGCCGCGTTGCGGAAGCCGCCCCGGGTGTCGTCGACGGGCCGGTAGGTGACGGTGTAGGCGCGTCCGGCGGTGCGGGCCCCGGGGACGCGGGCGGCCAGACCGGCGAGGACGCCCGGGAGGCCGAGGCTGTCCAGCGCGTCGGAGACCGAGGCGGTGTCGAGGCGGGCCAGCCGGTCGACGACCTCGTCGGTCTCCGACGGTGGATCACCGGCGCCCGGCCGCCGTACAGCGGCCCCGGCGGAGGCCCCGGCGGCGGGCCGGGAGGCCGCGGCGTCCAGGGCTCCGGCCACGGCCTCGGCCACCTCGCGGGTGCCCGCCGTCCCGCCGAGGTCGTAGGTGACGGTGGTCCGGGCGCGGGCGACGCCGCGCACGGCGGCGCGCAGTTCCTCGCCGGGCACCGTCAGCCCGAGGTGGTCGAGCATCTGGGCGACGGTCAGCAGCATCGCCATCGGGTTCGCCCGGCCGCGGCCCGCCATCGCGGGGGCGGAGCCGTGCACGGGCTCGAAGTAGCTGCCCTGGTCGCCGATGTTGCCGCTGGGGGCGAGGCCGAGGCCGCCCATGACCCCGGCCCCGAGGTCGGAGAGGATGTCGCCGAACATGTTCTCGGCGACGAGCACGCCGAACCGCTCCGGCCGGCGGACCATCCAGAGCGCGACGGCGTCCACGTTGAGGATCTCGGTCTCGATCCCGGGGTACTCGCCCGCGATCAGTTCGAGCCGTTCGCGCAGGTGGTTGCTGCTGTTGCGGAGGACCATCGGCTTGTCGACGAGGGTGAGCAGGCGCTTGCCGCGGGCCCGGGCGTGTTCGAGGCCGAAGCGCAGCAGCCGGTCGATGCCGAACCGGGTCTGGAGGCGCAGGGTGACGCTGGTGTGCTCGGGGCCGGAGGCGGCGGCGTTCGGGTGGTGGCGCACCGCGTCCCAGAGCGCCCCGTCGAGGCCGTGCAGGTCGAGCCCGGCGTAGAGTCCCTCGGTGTTCTCCCGGATGACGGTGAAGTCGAAGCGGCCGTGGTCGAGGTCGGTGACGGGCCGGATGTTGGCGTAGAGGCCGAGGCGCTGGCGGAGCTGGACGACGGGCGAGACGTAGCCGAGGCCGGTGCCGCGCAGTTCGGGGACGAGTTCGGCCTCGGTCTCGCGCAGCGGCTTGCTGGTGATGGCGCCGAGCAGGCAGGTGTCGGTCTCCTCCAGGAGCTTCCAGGTGCGCGCGGGCACCGGGTCGCCCTCCTGTCGCCAGCACTCCCAGCCGATGTCGCCGAAGCGCAGGTCGAGCGGGAGGCCCAGGCGTTCGACGGCGGCGAGGGCCGCTTCGACGACCTCCGGTCCGATGCCGTCGCCGGGCAGGACGGCGATGCTCCTGGTGGCGGATGCGGCGGGTGCGACGGGTGCGGCGGGCATTACCCGAGTCCTTTCTCGCGCAGGAGTGCCTCGACGCGTGCGGAGACCTCTGCGGGCTGGTCGAAGTGGGGGCGCATGCCGGCTCGGGGGACGACGTGCACCAGGTGGTGGGGAGCGGCGGCGGTGTGCCGCCGGGTGACGAGCTGGGACCGGCCGCCGACGATCTGGAGCAGCGGGCCGGGGTGGGCGCGGACGGCGTCGGTGAGGTCGATGTCGCGGAGCAGCCGCAGGCCGCCGGCGAGGCGCCGCCCGGCCTCGGTGTCCGTCGCGGGGTCCGTGTCGGTCTCCGTCGCGGGAGCCGTCCTGGGGTCCGGCTCCGTGGCCGGCGCCGGGACGCCCTCGGTGTCCGGTGTCCGGCCCTCCGGCAGGATCCGGCGGGACAGCAGGTCGAGGGCGGCGGCGGGCCGGCCGGCGGCGGCCAGGTCCGCGATCGCGCCGAGCCGCTCGGCGAGGGCGGTGTCGCTGCGCGCGGGTCCGGAGACCAACAGCGCGGCGGTGGCGGGGTCGATGTCGGGGAGCAGCGCCTGGGCGACGGCGCCGCCCAGGGCGTTGCCGCAGAGCACGTCGACGGGCCCGAAGGTCGGCAGCACCTCGCGCCAGCGTGCGGCCAGACCGGCCAGGCTGGTCACCTCCTCGTCCCAGAGGGCGAGGGTGTCGGCGACGGTGACCCGCAGTCCGGCCCCGACCAGGGTGCGGACGACCGGGGTGAAGAAGGCGCCGCCGTCCCAGCCCGGGGTCACCGGGGCGAGGACCAGGGCGTGCGCCGTGCCGACGGCGGTCCGGGGGAAGAAGACCGCCGCCGGCACGACCGGTCCGGCGTGGGTGGTCACCGGGTGGTCACCGGACGCCCGCGAGGGTGCGCGCGGTGGCGATGGCCTCGCCGTGCTCGCCGAGCAGTTCCTTGCGGTGCTCGACCGAGAGGTCGTAGCGGCCGAGCACGAGGTCGGGCAGCGGCAGGGACGGCCGGCCCTCGGGGACCGTGGCCAGCAGCAGTTCGGCCAGCCGCAGGACGGGGGCGAGGTCGATGTGGCCGGCCTTCTCCGGGTCGGTGCGGTCGAGGTGCGCCAGCCACTGCTCGGCGATGAGGTTGCCGGGGCCCTTGCCCATGCCCTGGATCGAGGAGTCCATCCAGGTCGCACCGGCCGCGACGGCGCTGATGGCGTTGGCCAGCGCGAGGCCGAGGTTGTTGTGGGCGTGCAGGCCGACCGCGCCGCCGGTGACCGAGCGGGTCAGGGTGGTCAGGTCGGTGGTGTCCAGCGGGGAGAGGCTGCCGTTGGAGTCGGCCAGGTAGACGACCTCGGCGCCGGCGTCGGTGGCGGCGGTCGCCACCTCGACCACCTCGCGGGCCGGCCACTGGCTGATCCGGGCGAAGTTGACGCCGACGGTGAAGCCGAGGTCGCGGGCCTGGCGGATGTACTCCAGGCCGGGTCCGTAGCCCTTGGCGGGCAGGATGATGCGGACGAGACGGGCACCGGCCGCGTACATGGCGGGCAGGTCGTCGCGGGTGATGTTCTTCGGGTGCAGGATCATCGCGACCCGGTGGGGGCCGATCTCGCGGGCGGTGGCGGCGATGAAGTCGTCGCCGCCGATGCCGGTGAGGCCCAGGTCGGGGATCGGGGTGAACGAGCCCTTGCGGTAGGCGATCTCGACCCAGTCGAAGCCGGCCTCGACGCTCAGCCGGGCGTGCTCCAGGGCGTAGGAGAGCGGGAAGTGGAATCCCGTGCGGTACCCCCCGTCCCGGAGAGTGACGTCGATGTTGGTGATCCTCATGGCTCCTCCAGAAAGCGGACGTGCGGGTTGGATCGGGAAGGGTCCGGCGGACACGTCGGGTGCGCGTCAGGCGGACTGGCCGGCGGCCACGTGGTGCGCGGCGCGGCGGCCGAAGACCAGCGAGCGCAGCACCGAGGTGGCCGGCGGGTAGGCGTGGTAGAAGAGGCCGGTGGCCTCGCCCGCCGCGTACAGGCCGGGGATGGCGGTGCCGGACGGGGTGACGACCCGGCCGTCGAGGTCGGTGCGGACGCCGCCGTAGGTGAAGCAGATCGCGGCGGTCACCGGGATGCCGATGAACGGCGCGGTGTCCAGCGGCGTGGCCCAGTTGGACTTGGCCGGGGTGAGGCCGACGGTGTGCTTGCCGTCCAGCCGGGTGGGGTCGAACTCGCCCGGGGAGACGGCCGCGTTGAACCCGGCGACGGTCTTCTCCAGGCCCTCGGCGTCGATGCCGAGCTTGGCGGCGAGCCCGGCCAGGGTGTCGGCCTGCTCCGGGGGCACGTCGGTGAGCAGCGAACCGGCGATGCCGGGGATGGCCAGGGTCTTGGCGTCGGCGATCCAGTACGCCTCCTGGTCCTGGTTCTTCCAGATCTCGTAGCCGACGTGCTCGAAGGTGTTGTCCCAGGTGTCGCGGCCCTCGTCGAAGAACCGCTCCAGGCGGCCGTTGACGAAGATGCCGGCGGCGAAGCCGTAGAGGACCGCGTCGGCCTTGTCGGTGCGGGTGTCGACCGGCTCGGCGTGGATGCCGTCGAACTGGCCGGCGGTGTCGGCGCCGAGCTCCAGCGCCATCCGCAGCGCGTCGCCGCGGTTGGCGGCGATGCCGGGGGCGATCAGCGGGAGGTCGCAGGCGTTCTGCCCGACGTACCGGGTGAGCATCTCGGGGTTGCCCTCGAAGCCGCCGCAGGCGAGCACGACCGCGCGGCCGGCCAGCGTGCGGGTGAGGCCGTCGGGGCCGCGGACGACGACGCCGTCGACGACGCCGTCCTCGTCGGTGGAGAGGCGCAGGGCCTCGGTCAGGTAGCGGATGTCGACCCGGGGGTCCGCCTCCAGGGCGGCGCCGAGGTGTTCGACGATGGCGGCGCCGCCACCTCGCGGGCTGGCCGGCGGGACCATGGACGGGACGCCGGCGGCGAAGGTGTGCGGCAGCGGGAAGTCCTGGAAGGCGATCTCGACGCCGTGCTTCTCGACGAACGCGAGGGTGCCGGGGGTGTCGCGCTCGACGGTGCGGCAGTAGTCGAGGTCGGCCAGGCCGCCGGAGACCCGGTGGACGTGCTCGGCCCAGTCGGTGTCGAGCCGGCGCTGCTGGTCGATCCGCAGGAAGGCGCCCGTCCAACGGGTGGCGCCGCCGCGGTCCTCCTTGCCGGAGCGCTCCAGGATCGCGATCCTGGCCGGCCGGTCGCGGCCGTCGGTGGCCTCGGCGAAGGACAGCGCGGCCGAGAGGCCGGCGGCGCCGAAGCCCACGACGATCAGGTCGTACGCGGGGGCCGGGGTGGACGTGCCTGACATGGTTCTCCTACGCGGTGGGAGGGTGTGGGGCGATGCGCGGGGGTGTGCCTCCCGGCCGGGCGGGGCGACCTCGCCCGGCCGGGACGCCGGGTCAGCGGTTGGGGGTGATGACCCGGCTGGTCCGGTACAGGCGGTACTTGGCACCCGTCGTGGTGGTCGCGAACTGCTGGTAGCGGCGGGTGAACTCCGGGTCGTCGAAGATCGCGTCGAAGCTCTTCTCGTCGGACCAGGCGGCGAGGTTCACCACCGCGTCGCCCTCGACGCTGGTCAGCAGGCGCGAGCCGCGGAAGCCCTCGGCGGTGGCGGCGACGTGCTCGACGGCGGAGGCGAGGGCGGCCACGGTGGCGGGCGCGGTCTCGGTGGTGGCGACGTTGATGAGCAGCACGCCGTTCCCGGGCTCGGGGGTGGTGACCACGCCGGGGCCGGCGAAGCCCACGGTGAACGGGGTCCGCTCGTAGGAGGCGATGCCGAGCGTGTGCCAGGGGTCGCTCTCGATCAGCTCGGTGACGGTGGCGTCGTCGAGGTCGGCGGTGACGATGACGGCGCCGCCGTCCGGCCGGGGGCCGCTGAGCAGGATGCGACCTCGGTCGGCGTGGTCGCGCAGCCAGGCCCTGTGCTCCGGCAGGTGGGCGGTGACGGTCTCACGGGGCTTCAGGTAGGTGAGGGTGAGGACGTGGATCACGGTGTTCTCCGGTGCGGTGGGAGGACGGACGGTGGGAGGGCGAACACGGGGAGGAGGGACGCGGGGAGGGGCCGGCCGGAGCCGGCGCCGGTTGCGGAGCCGGTTGCGGAGCCGGTGTCAGCGGCCGATGCGCGTCGCCAGGCCGCGCAGGACGGTCTCCGCCTCGGAGACGGTGTCCTCGACGATCGCGGCGGCGGTCCGGACGTCCTTGACCAGGTCGAGGACCTCGCCGGCGAACAGGGCACGCTGGCTGACGTCGTCGCGGGCGACGGCGGCGGTCCAGCCGGGCTCGACGTCGGCGCGCCGGGCGGCGAGGTCGTCGTCGCGGCCGGTCCACTCGCGGGTGAAGGCGTTGCTCACCGAGCGCGCCTGGTAGACCTCGTCCCACGGGATGCCGCGGAGCACGTCGAAGGACCGGGTGTTGACGGTGTCGGTGGTGCCCGCGGCGGTCAGCGAGGTCTTGAAGCCGGCGGTCGCGATCGACTCGACGGTGAGCGCGAAGCGGGTCCCCATCATCACGCCGTCGGCGCCGAGCGCCAGCGCCGCGGCCAGGCCCCGGCCGTCCGCGAAACCGCCGGCCGCGACCACCGGGACGGCGCCCCGGACGAGGTCCAGCACGGCCGGGACGAGCGGGAGGGTGGCCCGGGTCTTGTGGTGGCCGCCGGCCTCGGCGCCCTGGACCACCAGCACCGACGCGCCGGCCTGCAGCGCCACGACGGCCTGCTCGGTGTCGTGCACCTGCACCACGACCCGGGCACCGCTCCCGGCGGCGGAGGAGACGTAGCGGCCCACCTGCTCGGCGTCGCCGAAGGAGAGGGCGATGACGGGCGGCGCGTAGCCGAGCACCTTGTCCCAGAGGCCGGGGCGCTCGTCGAAGGTGAACATCACGCAGCCGGCGCCCCAGACGCCGCCGCCCTCGGCGGCCTGCGGGAGGTGCTCGTCGATGAACGCGGCGTCGCCGTAGCTGACGCCGACGAGACCCAGCCCCCCGGCGCGGGTGACGGCGGCGGCCAGCCGGCCGCCGGAGACGCCGCCCATCGGTGCGCTGACGATCGGATGGTCGATTCCCAGCAATGCTGTCAACTTGGTCGAGATCACGACTTCCCCGGCTCCCAGCTCGAATGTCGGTGTGGCGGACGGAACGGCGGCCTGAACGTCGTCGGGAACGACATGGACGACGACGGATCGACCGGTGGATCGGCCAGTGGATCGGCCGGTAGATTGACCAGTGGATCGGCCGGTGAATACCGTCCGGCGCCCGGCCCGGAATTCCTCGGGCGGCGGGTCACCGGCACGGCCTCCGGGGTTTTCCGTTCCCCGTTCCGGCCTGCCCGCTTCCGCACTCAAACCATAGTTCGAACGGCGTTCCGAGGGCCAAGACAGAAAATGCGTGGAAGCCATAGGACCGGTCCTATGGGCCGCCCTACGAGGGGGACCGCAAGGAGTCGCCCGGGCACCGGAAGTGAACCTTCCATGACCCCGGGGCAAAAAATCACCCGGCCCGGAGAAAACATTCTCCGGGCCGGGCGTACGGGTGGGGGCAGAGGTGGCGACAGCGGTGGGAGGTGGGGGTGGGACGGCAGCGGACCGGCGGAAGGCGAACGCCTCAGGCGAGGAAGGGCCAGCCCTGCCGCTCGGCGACCTGGGCGAGCACCCGGGCGGCCCGGCCGCCGGCCAGCGCGGTGACCGCCAGCCGTTCACGCGGCGCCGCACTGGTGGGCAGCGGGCGCCAGTGGAGTTGTGTCTCGCCCTGCACGGCGAGCCGCGGACGCAGCGCCACCAGGTCGCAGGCGGTCTGCAGGGTGTGCACGAAGAGCGCCTGCTGGTCGTCGACGGGGTGCAGCTCGGCCCGCCAGCCGAGTGCGGCGAGCTGGGCCGGGATCGTCTCGGCGTAGCCCGGCGCACACCCCTCGTCGTACCAGAGCAGCCGCTGGGTGGCGAGATCGTCCCAGGTCAGGCCGGGTCGGGCGGCCAACCGGTGGTCGGGGCGCATGACCACCCCGAGCGGTTCGTCCCAGACCACCGCACCGACCAGACCGGGTGTGGTGACCGGAAGCCGGACGATGCCGAACGCCAGCTCGCCGTGGTGCAGCAGCTCCGGCTGGTCGGCCGCACCCACGTGCCGCATGCGCAGCTCGGCGCCCGCCCGGGCGGCCCCGTCGGCCTGCTCGCCGGCCAGTCCGTTCTGCACCTCGGCGAGGACCTCGGTCGGCACCCCGCCGCAGACCCCGACCGGCCAGACCCGGGGGGTCGGGGCAGCCGCGGCGATCGCCGAGCGGAGCTGCCCGGGAATGGACTGGATTTCCCGCAGGAATGCCCGCCCGCTCGCCGTCAGTTCGACACCGCGTGAACTCCTGATTGAAGAGCGAGGCACCGACCCGGCTTTCCAGTCTCTTGATCTGCTGGCTGAGGCTCGGCTGGGATATCCGGAGTTCCTGGGCAGCCGCCGAAACGGTCCCCGCCCGGACCACCGTGAGGAAATACCGGAGGTGCCGCATGTCGAAGTCGTCGACGTGCTCGGCATGACCCGCCGCGCGCCGGGCGGCGACCCGCGCCGAATCCTCCGGGGCGTGACCGAATTCCGTTTGGTACAGGGCGGACGATCCGATCCTTTCGTGCAGCACACTCATGACACCCCTCCGTCACATCGTCTCGGTTCGCGACCCGCGACCGGCCTGTCCGCCGCCGGGCGGTGGGCTGCCCCGGAGGTCCGGGGCAGCCACATTCTCCCTAAAAATACCTTCACGAGGGTATTTTCAACGGTTCCGTAACGGAACCCTCATACGACCCGTGGATCCGGGCACAGGCTGCACCCCGCCGGAGTCCCGCCCTCCGGAACCGGGGCCCCGGCGGTCCCGGCGGGCGGGCCGGCGAGCGCCTCCAGCAGTAACCGCCACGCCGCCTCGTAGGCGCCGGCCGAACCGCAGGCGCCCGGCGGCCCGAACGACACGTGCGGCGCGCCGTGCATCACGGCCAGGAGCAGCTGGGCGACGAGTTCGGGCGGCCGGGGCGCCATGCTCCCCTCCCCCTGGGCCCGACGGATCAGGTTCGCCAGGCCCCGCTGCACGTCCTCGAAGATGTCCGGCACCATCTGGGCCAGCGCCGGACAGTCGGTCGCCAGCCGGAGCGCCGCCCGCAGCCTGACGTCCTCCTTCAGCCGGTGCGCCAGGTCCAGGACGAGCGACTCCAGCACCGCGCCGGCCGCGGCACCCGGGACGTCCCGGGCCTGGCGCATCTCCTCCCAGACCTTGCGGGACTGCAGCAGCAACGCCCCGGCCAGCAGCCGCTTGGAGGCGAAGTGCCCGTACAGGGCCCCCTTCGTCATGCCGGTCCGCTGCGCCACCGCGTTGAGGGTGGCCCTGCTGTACCCCTGGGCGGAGAACTCCTCTGCGGCGGCGTCCAGCACCTTCTCCCGCGTACGCCGTGCTCGCTCCTGTTTGATCATGCGGGCGCCCTCCTGGTCAAGAACATACCTTCCTAAAGGAATGTTCTCAGGACAGGGGGCACGCCCGCCCGGCTGTCCGCACATCAGACGGAAACCGATCGGTGTGCGACGGCCGGACGGGCCGGCGGCCCCGGCGGGCGGCGCGGACCGCGCCGCCCGTCGAGCACCGGCCAGCCCGCGCGCCCGGCCTCCGCCAGCAGTTCCGCCGAGCCGTTCACCACCACCGGGTGCCCGATCGTGCGGAGCATCGCGAGATCGCTCTCGTGGTCGCCGTACGCGAAACAGTCGGCCGGCCGGACGCCCCGCGCCCGGACCAGCGCCGCCACCGCGTCCGCCTTGGCCTGCCCGATCATCGGCCGGTCCACCTCCCCGGTCAGCACTCCCCCCGCCGCCAGCTGCTCGGTGCAGCGCACCGCGGCGGCGCCGAAGTCCTCCGCCACCGCCTCCAGCAGTGGGCGCAGCGACCCGGACACCAGGACCACCTCGTGCCCGAGGTCCCGGTGGCGGGCCAACGCGTCGAGGCTCGCCGTGACGAAGGCCGCGGCGCCCCGGCGGTACTCCTCGTACCACCGGCGTGCCGCCGACCGCAGCGCGGTGGCGGGCACGCCGGCGAACCGGCGGTAGTACATCCGGTTCAGCTCCTCGCGGGGCACGCCCGCGGCCATCGCCGCCCGGAGGTCCGGTGCCCCGGGCGGCGTCGCCCCGGGTCGCCGCGCCGGCCCGGTCGGGGCGGGCCCGGCGGTGCCGGGGTCCGTACGGGCGGGGTCCGTACGGGCGAGGTCCGTACGGGCGAGGTCCGCCGTCCAGAAGTCCCAGAACGCGAGCATCCCCTTGGCCGCGATCAGCGTCTCGTCGACGTCGAAGAAGGCGATCGGGGCGGGCGCCGTACCGCTCACGCCGCACCGCCGCCGGCGCCGAGGACCGTCTCCGCGTAGCCCCGGGCCGCCGCGTCCGGGTCGAGGGTGCGGTGCACCGCCACCGCCGCCGCGTCCCGCCAGGCGCGTTGCAGGACCGAGCCCGGGGCCTGCGCCCCGACACCGGCCGCGAGGAACAGCGCGTCCACCGCCTCACGGCAGAGCACGGCGGCGGTCGCCGCGTCACGACGGTTCTCGGCCACCGCGAGCGCGGTGATCTCCCCCCGGTCGGCCCGGGCGGCGGCGCCGTCGAGCAGCAGCCCCGCCGTGTGGATCCTGGCCGAGGCGTGCGTCAGCACGGTGTGCGCGGCCGGGTGCGGGTCGGCCGCGCGCCGGGCGCCGGCAGTCCATTCGCGCAGGGCGGCCCGGGCGATGCCCAGCAGCGGCGTGGCGAACACCAGGGCCGCGACCATCGGGTACGGCACGGTGTGGCAGCGGGCGGCGTCCTGCTGCGGGACGAGCAGCGCGTCCAGCGTGAGCGTGCGGTGGTCCGGGACGCGGACCCCGTCGGCGGCCACGGACGTGCTGCCGCTGCCGCGCAGCCCGGCCGAGTGCCAGGTGTCCAGCACCGTCAACTCCGAGCGGGGCACGGCGAAGACCCGGTGCTCGCGGCCTGCGGGACCCTCGGTCCAGGAGGCGAGCAGGATCCACTCCGCGTGGTCCGCGCCGCTGGCCGGCCGCCACTCGCCGTCGAGGCGCCAGCCGTCCCCCACCCGCTCGGCCCGGCCCTGCGGCGGGACGACCGCGGCCGCGATCCGGACGTCGGGACCGCCGCCCCAGAGGTCGCGCTGCCCCTCCGTCGGAAGGTAGGCGGCCAGCCGGCCGTGCGCCGCGTACAGGGCGGCGCACCAGGCGGCGCCCGCGCAGGACTCGGCCAGCGTCGACGCCCCGGTCGCCAGCGCCCCGAACTCCCCGGCGGTGCCGCCCCACCGGCGCGGGACGAAGTGGCGCGGGAAGCCGGCCCGGGTGATCCCGTCGGCGACCTCGCCGGTCAGCCGGCGCAGTTCCTCGGCCCGCCCGGCGTCCCGGCGGGCGGTCCCGGCCAGCTCGCCGAGCACCCGGACGTCGAGCACCCCGGCGTCGAGCCCCTCGGCCCGGACATCGCTCAGCATGCCGTGCCCTCCGCCCCGGCCGGCCCGGCCGCCGCGTCCGCACCCGCGCCCACCGGGCCCGCACCGGCCGGGCCCGGTGCCGCCGTCCGGCGCACCCGGGCGGCGGCGATCGGCCGGCCGTCCTGCACCGCCGTCAGGCGCAGCGCCCCGGCCGGGCCGCCGTCCGCCGGCTCGGCGACGATCGCGACCGGCGTCGTGAGCTCGCCGAAGGCGGTGAACACGGTGGCGAGTTCCCGCAGTTCACGGACCGCGTCACCGGCCCCGTACGCGGCGGCGGCCGCCTGCCGGAAGGCTTCCATCAGGACCATGCCGGGTACGTGGTCCACCGGGTGGTCGAACAGGACCGGGTGGTCCTCGAAGGGCCGCAGCCACCAGCGGTCGGGGCGGGCCGGGTCGGCGGCGATCACCACGTCACGGTCGGTCGTCTGCCCGACCCGCCGGGGCTCCGGCGGCACGGGCGCGGTCGGGGCGGTCCCGGGTTCCCCCGCCGCGTCGGCCGACCGCCGCCGGAGGGACGCGTAGCGGCCGGGTTCCAGCACCTCCCAGCGCATCCGGACCCGCCCCACCGGCCGGTGGCCGGCCCAGGCCAGGCCCTCGAGCGCGAACCGCTCCCGGCCGGGCCGGGGAGCGGCGGGCGGGCAGCGCAGGTCGAGGCCGACGTCCAGGCCGTCCGGGCCGGTGGGCGGCAGGGCCTCGTCGAGGTCGACGGTGAGCTCGTTCAGCACGAACGGGTGGCCGTAGGTGCTGCCGTGGAACCGGTGGGCCAGGTGGATCGCGGTCTGGCGGACCGTCTCGGCCAGCATCATCGGGTCGGACGCCGCTCCCCGCCGGTGACCGAGGTGGTGGTCGCGGAGCCAGCGCGCGGCGACCGCGAACCGTTCCTCCTCCAGCCGCACGGCGTCCGTCAGGAGCACCTCGGGGTCGGCGTGCTTGTGGACCGCCTCCCGCGGCAGGTGCCGGTCGAACCGCAGGCCGTTCCAGCCCTCCCGGAGCAGCGGACGGCGCTGCCCGGGCACCTGGGATGACAGGACGTTCATGAATTCTTCCTCCCCCATGTCGCGGCGACGGGAGCAGGCCCGCTATCTTTCGGTGCCTACCGGAGCGACAGCTCAGGAACATACCTTCTGGAAGGTTTACCGTCGAGGCGAAATTTTGCGCCACTCTGTCCAAATCGCCCCCGCCCTGACGATCCGGCACCACCGTTGACCCCACCATCACAGGAGCCGTCCATGCCCGAGCCGCAGACCACCTCCCCGTTCCCTGTGCGCAGAATCACCACCCGGCGGGGCCCCGACCCCAAACAGGACCGGGCGGCCCGCACCAAACTGCTGGTGCTGACCGCCGCCGCCGAACTCTTCTCGACACAGGGCTTCCGCCACACCTCGGTCAAGGACGTGGCGGACCGGGTCGAGATGACCAAGGGCGCCGTCTACTTCCACTACCCGACGAAGGAGGCGCTGGCCATCGCGGTGGTGGAACAGCACTACGCCCGGTGGCCGATGCTCCTGGAGGAGGTCACCGCCGAGGGGCGCGGGCCGCTGGAGACGGCCGCACGGCTGCTGGCGGGTGCGGCGGCGGCGTTCCGGGACGACATCGTCGTCCAGGCGGGCGCCCGGCTGCAGATCGAACGGCCGCAGATAGACGCCGAGCTGCCCACCCCGTACGTGGACTGGACCGAGCTGCTGACCGCGCTGCTGATCAGCGCCCGGACGGCGGGCGAGCTGCGGGAGGGGGTCTCGCCGCACGCGGCGGCGCGGTCGCTGGTGGCCGCGTTCTTCGGCACCCAGCACATCTCGGACGTGCTCCACGAGCGGGCCGACGTGGTGGAACGCTGGTCCGAGACCGCCGAGTTGCTGTTCCACGCGATCAGCGCGAGGTAGCACCCCGGGCGGGCCGGCCCGGCGGGCGCGGCCGGCGCACGCGGAAGCGCACCGCGGGCATCGCCGCGGTGCGCTTCACCGGGGGTCCGTCGGACCCCGGGTCCGGTCGACCCGGCCGGACGGGGGCCGGTCGGGGAGGCCGGACCGGTCAGGTGGTCTCCGGCCGCCGGCCCCGGCTGCCGGCCACGATCAGGCCGCCGGCGACGGCCAGCACCAGCAGGACGACGCCGAAGACCGTCGCCCCGTCGGTGAGCCCGACGGAGTCGCTGAGGTAGCCGGCCGACACCGGGAGCAGCCCGGCCGGCACGTAACCGCCCACGTTGAGCGCGGCGTTGGCCTCCGCCAGGCGCCGCGGCGGGACGGCGGAGTTCAGCAGCGAGAGACCGCCGAGCTGGCCCATGCCCTGGCCGGCTCCGGCGAGCAGGGCCGAGGCGACCAGCACGGGAACGGAGGAGGCGTGGACGGCGGCGATCAGCGTCACCATGGCCAGCGTGGTGGAGACCGCGCCGGCCATCAGGATGGTGCGCCGGCGCAGCTTCTGGACGGCGAACTGCACGGCGGTGGCGGTCAGGAACATCACGAACGCCATCGCGCCGGCCACGATCCGGCTGGTCGTGCCGAGCAGGCCGGAGAGCAGCGACGGGCCGAGCGAGAGCACGAACGAGGTCGCGGTGATGCCGGGCGCGAACACCGCGATGCCGAGGGCGAGTTGCAGGCCGTTGCCGCGCGGGACCCCGGGCACCCGGATCCAGGCGCCCTTCGCCGGCGCGGCAGGCCGGCGGACCGGCATCCGCAGCACCGCGAAGACCGCGGTGGCCAGCAGCACCGCCTCGACCACGAAGACGGTCACGGTCGGGCCGGGCGCCGTCTCGGAGAGCACCCCGGCGAGCAGCGGGCCGAGGCCCGCGCCGAAGACCATCGCGCAGGAGGCGAGCAGGGCGGCGAGGCGCTTGCGGGCCGGGCCCGCCACGTCGGTCACGGCCGCCATGCCGGCCGAGACCACGGCGCCGACCGCGATGCCGGTGAACAGCCGGGCCACGATCAGCGCGGCGACCGACGAGGCGGTGGCGAAGATCGCGCAGGCGGCCACCGCCAGACCCAGCGCGGGCAGCAGCACCGGCTTGCGGCCGAGCCGGTCGGAGACCACGCCGGAGACCAGCAGCGAGCCCAGCAGCCCGACGATGTAGAACGCGAACACGACGGTCAGGGTGCCCTTGGAGAACCCGATGTCCCGCTGCCAGACCACGTACAGCGGGGTCGCCGCGTTGGACAGGACGAACACCGCGGTCACCGGCCACGCGGCCAGCCACACCCACCAGGTGGGCGTCCCCACGGCCGCCCCCTGCTCCCTCCCGGGCGTCGGCAGGTCCGCCTCGGCGACCCCCTGCACCGACACCGTCCGACTCTCCGACATGGTCGCTCCCTCCGCCAGACGTAGTACGAGTTAACTCGAACATAGCATGCAGTACGATGAGACTCGTACAGGAGAGTCCGAAATCCTTTCGGCCCACGAGGAGTCGCCCATGCCTTCGACGCTGCGCCAGGCCCCGCCCTTCGTCGTCCTGCCGGAACCGGCCGACCTGCCCGAGGCGCTTCCCGAGCCGGCCGTCGAGGAGCTCAGGCTGGAGCTCGTACTCGGGGCCCTGAGCGACCCGCTGCGGCTCACCATCGTCCGCAAGCTCCTCCTGGAACGGGAGCGGTTCGACCACCCCTGCGGCTGGTTCGGGCTGGACCGGCCCAAGTCCTCGCTGACCCACCACTTCAAGGCGCTGCGCCAGGCGGGCGTCATCCGCCAGCGCCAGTACGGCCTGGAGCGGCGCAGCCACGTGCGGATCGACGACCTGGACGCCCGATTCCCCGGGCTCCTCGGACTCGTCGCCGACTGGACCCCGGACAGCCCCTGACCGGCGGGGGTCGCACCCCCGCCCCTGAACGGCCCCGGGCCCCCCGTACCCGGGGCCCCGCCGCCCCCGCTCGCACCGGGGGCGGCGGAACGCGGGCGGGCCGTCGTCCCCGTCGACGGCCCGCCCGTCGCCCACCCTCTCCGCACCCCTACCGCCCGTGCTCCCACAGTCCGCACCCCCGCAGTCCGCACCCCTCGCGCCCGTCGCCCGTCCGGCCGCACCGGACCGGCGACCGCCCCCACCCGTCGGTAGCGTGGCCGGGACGGCAAGGGCAGCGAGCAGCGGAAGGCGGGGCGGGAGCGATGGTCAGCGACATCGGCGGCGAACTCGATCTCACCGGGCTGCGACGCGTCTACGGGCGGCCCGGCCACCGGCTCTTCTACGCGCTCGTCTGCCGCAACGCCCGGCACTGGGGCTGGACCGAACCCGGCCAGTCCAAGTGGCGCTGCTGGCAGGCACAGCGCCGGCTGGAGGCCGTCCTGGGCCGCAAACTCGCGCTGCCGCCCGGCTCGCGCGTCCTGGACGCCGGAGCCGGCTCCGGCGTGGTCGCGCGCCGGCTCGCCGCCCGCCTCGGCCTGCGGATCACCGGCGTCGACGTCCTGGACTTCCACGTCCGCGAGGCACGCCGGCTGAGCGCCCTGGCCGCGCTGGAGGAACGCACCACGTTCAGCTGGGGCGACTTCCACGAACTCGACTACCCGGACGGCTCGTTCGACGGCATCTACTCGATGGAGACGCTCTGCCACTCCTACGACCCGGCCCGGGCGCTGGCGGAGTTCCACCGGCTGCTGCGCCCGGGCGGGCGGCTGGTCCTGCTCGGCCCCGTCGGGTTTCCCGCGGCGGAAGTCCCGGCGGACAAGCGGGCGTTACTGGAGCCGTACCTGGACGCGATGACGATGGTGGGCGCGAAGCGCTACGACACCCGCTCGCTCGGCGGGCTGATCACCGACGCCGGCTTCCGGATCGAGGAGGAGCTGGACGCCAGCTCCTACTACCGGCCCACCACGGAGGCGCTGTACGCCTACTTCCGGATCCCGTACGCGGTGCTGCGGCGGTTCGGGGCGACCGAACAGTGGCTGGCGCTGCGGTCGACGGTGGAGATGTACGCGCTCCGGGACCACATCGCCTGGCTGGTGCACACCGCCGTCAAGCCGTGAGCCGGTTCACGGCCCCGGCGTCGACGGACCGGCCCCCGGCAGCTGCGCGCCCAGCATTCTGAGCACCAACTCACCGTACCGGCGGCCCAGTTCCTCGGGCGTCTCACTGCTTCGGTCGGTGTACCAGCGGGACACGTCGATGCCCAGCGAGGTGACCGCGCGGGCGGCCGTCCGCACCTCGCCGACCTCGAAGACGCCCGCCGCCAGGCCCGCCTCGATCAGCCGGGTGACCTCGCGCTCGATGTCCAGGCGGAGCGCCGCGACCACCGCGTAGGCGTCCTCGGGGAGCGCGTGCAGCTCGTAGTTGACCACCCGGCCGACCGTCCGGGCCCGGGCGTGCCAGGCGGTGAACTCCTCGACCAGCCGCCGCATCCGCGTCACCGGGTCACCCTCGCCGGCCACCGCCGTCCGGACCAGCGCGAGGGTGGCGGCGTGGCCGACCCGGCTGATCTCGGCCAGCAGCGCGGCCTTGGACGGGTAGTGGATGTACAGCGCGGCCGGGCTCATCCCGGCACCGGTGGCGATGTCCCGGGTCGTGGTCGCGTGGAAGCCGCGCTCGGCGAAGGACTCCACGGCGGCCCGGAGCAGCCGGTGCGCCGCCTCGGGGCGGGTGTCGGCGCCACCGGGCAGCGTGGGCCAGAGCTCGGCGATGGGCGTGCTGGTCATGGCGCCATCCTCGCAGATCGATCGTACGGACATTCGCCCCGCAGGAGCCCGCGAGAGCCCGTAAGAGCCCACGAGGGCCGGCTCGGGCGGGACGGACCGGCGGCCCGGGACCAGCGGCCGCCCCGGCCCGACGGCTGTTGACAGGGTCACCCGCCGACACCATGCTAAGCAAGCGCTTAGTCACGGCCGTGCCGAGCCGCGCACAGGGCCGACCCCCGCCGAGAGGACCCCGTGGTGCACTCCTTCAAGGGCCAGGTGGCCGTCGTCACCGGAGCGAGCCGGGGCATCGGCCTCGGCATCGCACGCGAGCTGGTCGCCCGGGGAGCCAGGGTCTGCCTGACCGCCCGCACCCCCGGACCGCTCGCCGAGGCGGTCCGCGACCTGGGCGGTCCCGAGGTCGCCGTCGGCGTCCCCGGCAAGGCCGACGACCCGGCCCACCAGGAGGAGGCCGTCACCCGCACCCTGGAGGTCTTCGGCAGGCTCGACTGCCTGGTCAACAACACCGGCATCAACCCGGTCCACGGCCCGGTGCTGGCCACCGACGAGGCCGCCGCCGCCAAGATCCTCGCCGTCAACGTGCTGGCCCCGCTCGCCTGGACCCGCCGCGCGCACGCCGCCTGGATGGGCGAGCACGGCGGCTCGGTGGTCAACGTCGCCTCCGTGGCCGGCATCCGTGCCTCCCTCGGCATCGGCATGTACGGCGTCTCCAAGGCCGCGCTGATCCGGCTCACCGCCGAACTCGCCGCCGAACTCGGCGAGCAGGGCATCCGGGTCAACGCGGTCGCGCCGGCCGTCGTCAAGACCAGGTTCGCCGAGGCCCTGTACGAGGGCCGCGAGGACGAGGTCGCCGCCGCCTACCCGCTGGGCCGGCTCGGGGTCCCGGAGGACGTCGCGGGCGCCGTCGCCTTCCTGCTCTCCCCGGACGCGGCCTGGATCACCGGCCAGACGCTCGTCGTGGACGGCGGCGTCACGCTCGGCGGCGGCCTGTGAGCCCCGACCCGGGCCGGCATCCGGCCGCCGACCCCTCGCCGCACGCCGCCGCGCCCCCGTACGCCGGCCAGGGCGTGGTGGTCACCGGCGCCGGGCGGGGCATCGGCGCCGCCGTGGCCCGTGCCTTCGCCGCCGCCGGCGCCCATGTCGTGGTCAACGACCTCGACGCCGGGGCCGCCCGCGCGGTCGCCGCCGACTGCGCCGGCACCGCCGTCCCCGGCGACGCCGCCTCCGCCGAGGGGCTGGCCGCCCTCGTCGGCGCCGCCCGGACGGCGCTTGCCGAGCGCGGTGCCGAGATCGACGTCTGGTGCGCCAACGCGGGCGTCGCCCCGACCGGCGGCGCCGACGCACCGCCCGCCGCGTGGGCCGCCGCGTGGGAGGTCAACGTGCTGGCCCACGTCCGGGCCGCCGAGCTCCTCCTCCCCCGCTGGCTGGAACGCGGCACCGGGCGCTTCGTCGCCACCGTCTCGGCCGCCGGGCTGCTCACCATGCTGGGCTCGGCCCCGTACGCCGTCTCCAAGCACGGCGCCCTCGCCTTCGCCGAATGGCTGGCCGCCACCTACCGGCACCGCGGCCTCCGGGTGCACGCGCTCTGCCCGCAGGGCGTGCGCACCGCGATGCTGGACGGCACCGGCCCGGTCGGCGCGGCCCTGCTCGCACCCACCGCACTGGACGCCGACGACGTCGCCGAGGCGCTGCTGGACGGGCTGGCGGCCGACCGCTTCCTCGTCCTGCCGCACCCCGAGGTCGCGGAGTACACCGCCGTCCGGGCGGGCGACCCGGACCGCTGGCTGGCCGGGATGAACCGGCTGCAACAGGGACTGGAGAGGAGCGGAGCACTGTGAGGGCCTGGCAGGTCAGGGAGTTGGGCGAACCGCGTGAGGTGCTGCGACTCGCCGGGGGCGTCCCGCGGCCGGTCCCCGGACCGGGACAGCTGCTGGTCCGGGTCCGGGCCGCCGCCGTCAACTTCCCGGACGCGCTGATGGCACGCGGCCAGTACCAGGTGCGCCCTCCGCTGCCGTTCACACCCGGCGTGGAACTGTGCGGCGAGGTCGTCGGCGCCGACGGACCGTGGTGTCCGGGCGACCGGGTCATCGGCACCCCGTTGCTGCCGCACGGCGCCTTCGCCGAGTACGCCCTGCTGGACGCGACCGCCGCCTTCCCCGCTCCCGCGGCGCTGGACGACGCCGAGGCCGCCGCGCTGCACATCGGCCACCAGACCGCCTGGTTCGCCCTCCACCGCCGGGCGGCGCTGCGCCCCGGCGAGACGCTGCTGGTGCACGCCGCGGCCGGCGGGGTCGGCAGCGCCGCCGTCCAGCTCGGCCGGGCGGCCGGCGCGCGGGTGATCGCGGTGGTCGGCGGGCCCGGAAAGGCCGCCGCCGCCCGGGAGTCGGGCGCCGACCTGGTGGTGGACCGGACGGCCACGGACTTCGTCGCGGCCGTCCGGGAGGCCACCGACGGCCGGGGCGCCGACGTCGTCTTCGACCCGGTCGGCGGCGAGGCGTACACCGGCTCCACCCGGTGCGTCGCGTTCGAGGGCCGGATCGTGGTGGTCGGCTTCGCCTCCGGGCGGATCCCGGAGCCCCCGCTCAGCCATGTGCTCGTGAAGAACTACACCGTCCTCGGCCTGCACTGGGGCCTCTACGCCACCCGTGACCCGCAGGCGGTCCGCACCGCCCACGAGGAGCTCACCGCACTCGCCGCCGGGGGCGTGGTCCGCCCCGTGGTCACCGCCCGCCTGCCGCTCACGGAGGCGGCCGACGCCGTCCAGCGGGTCGCCGACGGCACCACCACCGGACGGCTGGTGGTGCTGCCCTGACGGCGCGGGGCGGCCGGGACTCCGCCGCCCCGGCCGTCACCGCCCGTCGGCGCCCCGCCGACCGGCTCAGCCGTCGGTGCCCCGGCCCGCCGCGCCGGCGGCGATCACCTCCAGGACCGGACGGGGGCGGCGGCCGAGCAGCGCCGCGAGGTCCCCCGGCCCGCCCGGCCCTGCGAGGAAGCCGTGCGCGACGGCCGAGTACGTGCCGGCCGTCATCGGCACCTGGAAGGACTCCGCACCGGAGGCCACGACGGCCGCCCGCAGTTCGGCGAGGGACCCGGGCCGGTACTCGACCGGCCGGTCCCCGGCCCGGCTCAGCGCCGCCGCGACGTCCGCGCCGCCCACCGCCTCCTCGCCGACCAGTTCGTAGACCCGCCCCGCGTGCCCGGCCGGCGCCAGCGCCACCGTCACGGCCACCTCGGCCAGGTCCTCCCGTGCGACGGCCGCCAGCCGTCCGTCGCCGAGCGGTGCGGTGATCACACCGTGCCGGTCCGGAGCGGCCAGGGCGCCCAGCAGCTCGGCGTAGAGGCCGTTGCGCAGGATCGTCCAGCGCAGCGTCGCCGACGCGCGCAGCCGGCGCTCGGTCCAGCGGTGGGCCAGCGCGTAGGCGAGGTGGTCGCCGTCACCGGAGAGGCTGGTGTACACGACGTGCTCGACCCCGGCCCGCTCGGCCGCCTCGACGGCCGCCCGGTGGCGGGCGATCACCACGTCGTCCTCCCCGTAGCCGGCCGAGATCAGCAGCAGCGTCCGCACGCCGTCGAAGGCCTCGTCCAGGGTCTCCGGCCGGTCGAAGTCCACGGCCCGGACCGGGACGCCCGGCACGGTCACCCGCTCCGGGTTCCGGGTCCCGGCCACCACACCGCCCGGGCCGTTGTCCGGCCCACCGGCCGACAGCCGGGCCAGCCGCTCCAGTACCAGGGCGCCCAGACCGCCGTTGACGCCGGTGACGAGAAGCATGGTTCCTCCGTGATCGAGAAGCGGTCGGCGGACGCCGACGGTCCGCCCCGGGCCGGCGGTCCCCGCCGCGCCCTGCACTGCGTCCATCCTCGATAACCTGGGCGTTCGGCGTAAGGAGGCACTTGCATGTCAGTAGGGCACACCGGCATAACCACCCCGGCCACCGCCCGTCCGGTGGTCTGGTGCGAGGACGGCGTGGACTGCGGCATCCGCGGTCTGCTGGACCGGCTCGGCGACAAGTGGTCCGTCCTGGTGGTCGTCGAACTCGCCCGGGGCGTACGGCGGTTCCGCGAACTCCAGCGCGCCGTTCCGGGGATCTCGCAGCGGATGCTGACGCTGACGGTCCGCCGGCTGGAACGGGACGGCCTGGTGTCGAGGACGGTCCATCCGACCGTCCCCCCGCAGGTGGACTACGAGCTGACGCCCGTCGGCCACAGCCTGACCCACCTGGTCCGCGCCATGGTGGACTGGTCCTACGACCACCACGACTCGATCGTCGCGTCACGGCAGGACTGGGACGCCGCCAACCCGGACTCGGACATCCGGTAGCCCGCAGGGAGCACCGCGCGAGGCCGGACGGGACCGCAACGGCGCACGAGGCCGGACGGCGGTCGCCCCGCCCGGCCCGCCCCCCGGCCCGGCCCGGCCGCGGTACGCGCGGAGGGTCAGCGCGCGTACTCCATCTCCGGGAACCTCGGCGACGGCCCGTCCAGCAGGTGGTCGTCGTGTCCGCGCAACCAGCGGTCGAGGAACGAGGCGACGTAGGACCGGGTGGCGAGCACCGCGCGGTCGGGGCGGACCTCGCCCACGTCGCCGCGCAGGGCCTCCGCGGAGACGGCGCCCTGCCGGGCGAGCTGGGGCAGCAGGGACTGGGCGTCGGTGTAGGAGCCGTGCCGGGATCCGGTCAGGGTGACGTCGGCCTTCCAGCCCCGGGTGTGCTGCCAGAACGAGGCCCAGCCGGGCTGGTTCCGGTAGTCGCCGGAGTCCGGGCTGCCCGTGCCCATCAGCAGGAACGGGCGGTCGAGGCCGTTCTCGGCCACGCTGCTCAGGTGCACCCCCGTCCCGTCCGGGCCGGGGAAGTGCAGCTGACCGTCCATGTTCACGCCGGCCTTGATCCGCGGGTCGTCGTGCATGCTCTGGGCCGCGGTGAACCCTCCGGCCGAGTGGCCGACCATGCCCACCCGGCCCAGGTCCAGCGAGCCCGCGAGGGCCGCCGGCAGCCGCCCGTCGGTCCGCAGCGCGCCCAGCTCGTCCAGGACGAAGCGGGTGTCGTCGACCCGCGTCTGCAGGGCCTTGCGGAGCAGCGCGCCGATGTCCAGACCGGGTCGGCCCACCATCGCCGGGAGCACCGAGGTGGCCAGGGCGCCCCCGGGGAAGGCCACTTCGGAGGCTTCGTAGGTGTGGTCGACGGTGACGACGACGTAGCCGCGCGAGGCGAGGTCCTCGACCAGACCGGTGCCCCACGTCCGGGGGTCGCCGAGCCCGGCCGAGTACAGGACCACCGGGCGCGGGCCGGCTCCGGGCAACGCGGGCGCGTCCTGCCGGGCGTGCGTGCGGACCCCCGACCAATCGGTGCGGCCGGGCTCCGTACCGTAGTTGAAGACGGACGCGCCGCCCGTACCCCCGAAGTGCTCGGCCGCACGCGGCACCATGTAGCGGGCCGGCTGCTCGTTCCCGGACACCGGACGGGTGGCCGGGTACCAGAGGCTGATCATCAGCTCGCGGGCGCGGTCCGGCTGCCACGGGTCCTGCCGCCCGGCGTCGGTGAGTCGCAGCGAGGTGGTCCCGACGGCGTACGGCCCGACGGGCCTGGGCAGCCAGGCCCGTGCCTGGCGTTCCGCGGCGGACGGCGCCGCCGCCGCGGCCGGGGCCACCGCCCCCGCGCCCAGGACGGCCGTCGCCGTCGCGGCCACCAGTACGGCGGCGATCCCCGTCCGCACGCCCCCTCCGTGTCCCCGCTTGCGCATGTCTCCCCGCTCCCCGTTCCGTGGGACCGCCGCCGACCGGCCGGCCCGTACCGCGACAGTACGGGCCGGGCGGGGCGGGGGGCGTCATACCGCGGAGCCAACCCGCCGGGTGCTACCCGGGTATGACATCCGATGACCTGCGCGGATGCGCGACGCACGGCACCCGGACGGCGCAGGCGGGCACCGGTGCGTGCCTGCGCCGGCTCCTCAGGCCGGGGCTCACCGGTACCGCTTCAGCTCCCGCCGGGCCAGCGAGCGCTTGTGCACCTCGTCCGGCCCGTCCGCCAGACGGAGGGTGCGGTTGCCGGCCCACAGCTGCGCGAGCGGGGTGTCCTGGCCGACCCCGGCCGCGCCGTGCGCCTGGACGGCCTTGTCCAGGATCCACTCGACGGTGCGCGGCGTGGCGATCTTGATGGCCTGGATCTCGGTGTGCGCGCCGCGGTTGCCGACGGTGTCCATCAGCCAGGCGGTCTTGAGCACCAGCAGCCTCAACTGCTCGATCCGGACCCGGGACTCCGCGATCCAGTCCTGGATCACGCCCTGCTCGGCGAGCGGACGACCGAAGGCCACCCGGTCGAGGGTGCGGCGGCACATCAGCTCGACGGCGCGCTCGGCGGTGCCGATCGCCCGCATGCAGTGGTGGATCCGGCCGGACCCGAGCCTCGCCTGGGCGATCGCGAAGCCGGAGCCCTCCTCCCCGATCAGGTTGCCGACGGGGACCCGGACGTCCTCGAAGTCGATCTCGGCGTGCCCGCCGTGCTCGGCGTCGTCGTAGCCGAAGACGGTCATGCCGCGCCGGACGGTCACGCCCGGGGTGTCTCGGGGCACGAGGATCATGCTCTGCCTGCGGTGCGGTTCGGCCTCCGGGTCGGTCCTGCCCATCACGACGAGGATCCGGCACTCGGGGTTCATCGCTCCGCTGATGTACCACTTGCGGCCGTTGACCACGTAGTCGTCGCCGTCGCGTTCGATCCGGGTGGCGATGTTGGCGGCGTCGGAGGAGGCGACGTCGGGCTCGGTCATCGCGAAGGCGGAGCGGATCTCGGCGTCGAGCAGCGGTTCGAGCCACCGCTCGCGCTGCTCGGCGGTGCCGAACTGGGCCAGCAGTTCCATGTTCCCGGTGTCGGGCGCGGCGCAGTTGAGGGCGGGCGGGGCCAGCTGGGGGCTGCGCCCGGTGATCTCGGCGAGCGGGGCGTACTGGAGGTTGGTGAGGCCGGCGCCGTGCTCGCCGGGGAGGAAGAGGTTCCACAGGCCCTGCTTCCTGGCCTCCGCCCGCAGGCCGGCGACGACCGGGGGCACCGCCCAGGCGGGACGGTCCGGGTCGGCCAGCTGGGCGGCCAGCACGGACTCGGCCGGGTACACCTGGCGGTCCATGAACTCCGTCAGCCGGTCGACGAGTTCGAGGGTCCGGTCATCGTGGGCGAAGTCCATCGTTCAGCGCTCCTGGGGTGCTTCGAGAGTGGTGAGGCCGTGCTCGACGAGGACGGGCGCCATGGTGCCGGCCCGCTCGAACCCGGCCCCGAGGGTGCTGCCCTGCCGGAACCGGTAGTGGATGCCCTCCGCGACGACGGCGAGCTTGTACGAGGCGAAGGCGACGTACCAGTCGAGGTCGGCGGCGTCCCGTCCGGTCGCCCCGGCGTACCGGGCGGCCAGGTCACCGGCCGGCGGGAAGCCCGGGGCGGTGGCGGCGCCGGGGATCAGGCCACCGCCGGCACCGGCGAGCTGGGTGTACATCACCAGCAGGCCGACGTCCGTGAGCGGGTCGCCGAGGGTGGACATCTCCCAGTCCAGGACGGCCGCGATCCGGTCCCCGTCGTCGATCAGCACGTTGTCGAGCCGGTAGTCCCCGTGGACCAGCGCCGGGGCCGGCGAGACCGGCCGGCGGGCGACGAGCAGCTCGTGCAGCCGGTCGATGCCGGGCAGGTCGCGGCTGCGCGAGGCGTCCAGCTGGGTGGACCAGCGGCGCAGTTGCCGCTCCAGGTAGCCCTCCGGGCGCCCGAAGTCGGCGAGCCCGGCCTCCGCCGGATCGATCCGGTGCAGCGCGGCGAGGGTCTCCACCAGCGACAGGCCGATGGCGTGGACGCGCCCCTCGCCGAGTGCCGCGAGCGGCGCCGCGTCCCGGTGCGCGGTGCCGGGCACGTACGCCATCAGGTACCAGGGCGCGCCGAGCACCGCCGTACCGGGGTCGAGGTGGAGCGTGGCGGGCACCGGCACGCCGGTGCCGTGCAGGGCAGTCATGACCCGGTGCTCACGGCCCATGTCGTGCGCGGTGGCGAGGACGTGCCCGAGCGGCGGCCTGCGCAGCACCCAGCGGGAGCGGCCGTCGGTGAGCCGGTAGGTGAGGTTGGAACGGCCGCCCTCGATCAGCTCGGCCCGCAGCGGGCCGTTCACCGTGCCCGGAAGCACCCGGTCGAGGTGGGCGCGGAGCCGGCCCAGGTCGAGCCCGGGCGGATCGGCGGGGTGGTTCTCCGGCACGGGCTCTCTCCTCGTCGGCCGTCGGCGGACCTTGGCGGCTCGCCGGCCTGTCGATCTGTCGGCCTGTCGGCCCGGTGGCCTGGCGGCGATCCGCTGACTAAGCGCTTGCTCAGCATTCAGCCGACCGCGTTCACCTGTCAATCCCACCCGCCCGCCACAATGTGCCCATGAGGTTGATCCACACCGTGGCCGGCGTGCTGCTCCTGCTGCTCACCATCGGCAGCATCCTGCGCACGCTGGTCGTGCCGCGCGGCCTGTACTCCTCCCTGGTGCACGGCCTGTGGCGGGCACTGCGGTCCGTCCTGCGGCTGACCGCCGCCCCGTTCGGCACCTACCGGGCGCAGGACCGGGCGCAGACCTGGCTGGCCCCGCTGATGCTGCTCGGCATGCTGGGGGTCTGGCTCGGCGCCATGCTGACCGCCTACACGCTGATACTGCACGGCACCTCGCGACTGGACTGGTCGGTCTCCTTCCGCGAGGCCGGCTCCAGCCTGCTGACCCTCGGCTTCGCCAGCGGCGACCGCCTCCACCTTTCCGTCATCGACTTCCTCGCCGCCGCCAGCGGCCCCCTCGTGATCGCCCTGCAGATCGCGTACCTCCCCACCCTCTACGCCGCCTACAACCGCCGCGAACTGGAGGTGACGCTCCTGCAGTCCCGGGCCGGCGAACCCGCCTGGGGTCCCGAACTGCTCGCCCGGCAGGCACTGGTCGACACCGAGACCGCCCTCCCCCAGCTGTACCGCGACTGGGAACGGCTCGCCGCCGACCTCGGCGAGAGCCACTCCAACTACCCCGTTCTCATCTCGTTCCGCTCCCCGCAGCCCGAGCGCAGCTGGGTGGTCGGTCTGACCGCCGTCATGGACGCCGCCGCCCTCCACCTCGCGATCGCCCCGCGCACCGCCCCGCCCGAGGCCCGCCTCGTCCTGCGGGCCGGCTTCACCGCGCTGCGCGACATCGGCCGCTCGCTGCGCGTCGACTTCGACCCCGACCCGTCCCCCGAGGCGCCGATCCGCCTCGGCTACACCGAGTTCGACGCCGCCGTCGCCCTGATCGCCGCCGCCGGGTTCCCGCACGAACGGCCCGCCGCCGAGGCCTGGCCGCACTTCCGCGGCTGGCGGGTCAACTACGAGCACCTCGCCCACGAGCTCGCCCGCCGCAGCGACGCCGTCCCCGCCCTCTGGACCGGCCCCCGCGACTTCCGGGCGCCGACCGTGCCCCCGGCCCGCCCCACCGACCGCCGCCCGGACGTCATCTGACGCCCCGGCCGCGACAGGGCGTCCGCCCTTCCCCGGACCGGCCGCTTCGGCGATCCCGGCGCCCCGAGCTGAACGCCGCGTGCGCCGGACCGCTGCTGCGGGTCCGGCGCACGCGGCGGCGGGGGGATGCGGGACCAGTGGTCAGACGGCGACCGTGGTGCCTGCGGCGAGGGAGCGTTCGGCGGCCGCGAGGATCTCCACGGTCCGCAGGCCGAAGGCGGCTGAGCAGGGGTGCGGCTCACCGGTGCGGACGGACTCGTCGAGCGCGTCGAGGGCGCGGTGCAGGGCCGCGATCGGGCCCTCGCCGCGTTCGGGCAGGTGGACGGTGCCGGCCTCGCCGCGCAGCTCCATCCCGGTGCCGCCGCCCGCCACGGGGACGGTGAGGCTGAGCGCCAGGGTGCTGGACGCGCCGCCGACGTGGCGCAGCACGAGGTGGACGGTGTCCAGCGGGCCGGCCACGGCCGTCAGGGAGGTGACGTCGCCGAGGATCGGGAGCAGCACGGAGAGAGCGTGCGGGCCGACGTCCCAGAGCGCGCCCTTGTCCTTGCGCCAGGCGGAGGCCGCGTACGGGCTGGTGGAGTCCGGGGCGAAGACCGAGCCGAGCCAGTCGGAGCGGCCGGTGAACCAGCCGCCGGCGGCGGCCTGCGCCTCGATCCACGGGATCTGGTCGCCGCCGAAGCGGACGGTGAAGAACACCACCGAGGCGACGCCGTTGCGTCCGGTCGCCTCGACCACCCGGCGGGCGTCGGGGACGGTCAGCGCGACGGGCTTGTCGAGCAGCAGGTGGCAGCCCGCCTCGGCGGCCCGTACGGCGAGGTCCGCCTGGACGGTCGGCGGCAGTGCGATGGAGACGGCGTCGACCTCGGCGAGCAGCCGGTCGAGGTCGGCCTGGCCGGGGACGCCGTGCTGCGCGCCGAGCGCTGCGGCGGCCTCGGGGCGGCGGCCCCAGACTCCCGCGAACTCGAAGGCGGGGTGCTCCGCCAGGACGGGTGCGTGCACCCGCTCCGCCCAGGGGCCGGTGCCCAGCAGTCCGATCCGCATGGTGGTCTCGCTCCTCGGTCGTGCGCGGGTGTTCGGTCGTGCGTCGATGTCGATCTCGTGTGCTGCCGTGCTGTGCCGTACTGCCATGGTGCTCGACCGTACTCCGCCGCCCGGTCGGGTCCGTGCCCGGCGGGTACCGCGGCCGGTCGGGTCCGTGCCCGGTCGCACGAAGGCCGCCGTCGCTCCCCCGGGGCGACGGCGGCCCTGGCCTGCGGGTCAGTCCGCGACGGGCCCGGCGGGTGCTGCGGCGGTCTGCGCGCCGGCACCCGGTGCGGTCGCCGTCGCCGTGGCGGCGGCAGTGACCGTGGTGGTGGCCGTGGTGGTGGCCGTGGTGGTGGTGGTGGCCGTGGTGGCGGCGGCAGTCGCCGACGGTGCTCCGATCGGGGCCTCGGCGGCCGAGGCCGCCTCCGCCGCCGCGTCCTCCGCCTCACGGGCCCGGGCGGACTTGGCGGCGCGGCGCTTCATCAGCCAGGCCGAGAAGGCGCCGCCGAGGGCGGCCAGGAGCAGGCCGATCCAGGAGAACTTCGACAGCCACTGCTCGGCGACCTTGCCGACCTGGTAGACGAGCAGGGTCGTCCCGCCGGCCCAGACGATGCCGCCGAGGACGTTGGCGATCAGGAACTTCCAGTACGGCATCTTGAGCGCGCCGGCGAGCGGCCCGGCGAAGATGCGCAGCAGGGCGATGAAGCGGCCGAAGAAGACGGCCCACATGCCCCACTTCTGGAACGAGCGCTCGGCGCTGGCCAGGTGGTCCGGGCCGAAGTGCTTGGGGAACCGTCGCCCCAGCTTCTCGAAGAGCGGCTTGCCGCCCTTGCGTCCGATCGAGTAGCCGATCGAGTCGCCGATGATCGCACCGAGGATCGCGAAGACCGCCACCCAGACCGGGCTGACCACGCCGCGCGCGGCCAGCAGCGCCGAGGACACCAGGGCGATCTCGCCGGGGAGCGGAATGCCCAGCGACTCCAGTCCGATGATCAGACCTACAAGGGCATACACCGCGCCCGGTGGCACGCCCTCGATCCAGGCGTCGATGTGCAGCAAGGCCAGTACCTCCGTGGCAGGACGAGACCCACGGCAGGCCCGGTCAGGTGTCCGCAGCCCGCGCGCCGGTCTCGACGTCGTCCGAATGGCGGCACCAGGCCGCTCCCCGAGAAGGCAGCCTAACGTGCCGGGCGGCCCGTCCCCCTGGCCGATCACCCCTGGTTACGACGCGTGGCGGCCTGCGGCGGTTCCGGCGTCCCCGGGAACCGGGCCGCCCACCGCGCCTCCACCGCGCCTCCGCCCGGGGACCCTCGCCGGCCCCGTGCAGCCGCCCCCGACCCGGCACCGGCCGGGGCCCCGGCCCCACGACCCGGTCGGCTACGGCTGCGCGGGGCGGTCCGCGAAGTCCACGACGGTGACCGAGGGGCGGCGGTCCGCCAGCGGGGGAACGGCGAGGGCGATCGGGAGCAGGGCGCCGACGAGTCCGCGTCCGCCGGTCGGCCGGACGTCCCGCACCGCGGCCACCGCAGGACCGGCGCTGCGCAGCTTGGCCCGCTCGCCCGCGTCCATCGCCCACGGCATCGGGGGCGCCTCGTAGCCCCGGGTCCGCACCCTGCCGCTCAGGGTGAGCCGGCCGAACCAGCGCGGTACCGCGTCCAGGACCAGCGAACCGCCCGGGAACCGCTCGGCACAACCCGCGATCAGGGCCCGCACCTGGGCCGGCCGCAGGTACATCAGCAGACCCTGCGCGGTGATCAGCACCGCCCGGCTCCGGTCCACCTCCTCGGCCCAGCCGAGGTCGGTGACGTCGGCGGCCACGGAGCGCCGACGCGGCCCGGGCGGCAGCAGCTGCTCCCGCAGGGCGACCGACTCGGGCAGGTCCACCCCGATCCACCGGGCACGGCCGTTGTCGACCCGCCAGTACTGGGTCTCCAGGCCCTCCCCCAGGCAGACCACGGTGCCGCGCGGCTCCCGGGCCAGGAAGTCGGCCACCTCGCGGTCGAAGCAGGCCGCCCGCAGCGCCTGCAGCTGGGCCTGGACGCCGCTGGTTCCGAAGCGCTCGGCGAACGGGTAGTCGATCCGGTCCACCAGCTCGACCGCCTTCGGGTCGTGCAGCACCGTGTCCGGCCTGCGCGCCTCGACGGAGCGCTGGTAGAGCGTCCACAGTGCCGTCTCGGGGACCGCCGTCAGATCCGGCCGTTCCATGCTGTTCATCACTCGGTCGTTCCTCTGCATCCTCGGACCCCGGGACGGACCCGCCGATTCTGACACTGCCGGGGGCGTGAACAGAGCGCGCGAAGCCCCGGCGCGCCGCCCCGCGCGACCGCGCGCACCGTGCCCGGGACGCGCGCCCGGTCAGCCGACGCTGAACGCCCCTTCCGGCGGGGGCGGGGAGTCGGTGGCGGTGGCGTCCGTCACCGGCTCCGTCCGGGCGACGAAGGCCGCGAGGTCGGCGCCGTCGGTCAGCCGGGCCGGGAAGATGTCGCCGGCCAGCCGCCGGACCAGGTCGGCGACCGGCAGTGGACCGGTCGAGCCGACGAGCAGGATGTTGCCGTACCGCCGCCCGCGCAGCACCGGCGGCTCCGCGATCAGGCAGGCTTCCGGGAAGACGGCCCGCACCGTCGCCGCCTGCGCGCGGGCGAAGGCGAGCGGCGGACCGTCCGCGAGGTTGGCGGCGTAGCAGCCGCCGCGGCGCAACGCGGCCGACGCCAGCCGGAGGAACTCCACCGAGGTCAGGTGCGCGGGGGTCCGCGAACCGTGGAAGACGTCGGCGACGACGAGGTCCAGCGAGCCGGGTGCGGCCTCCGCGAGCGCCGCCCGGGCGTCACCGACCACGGCCGTGATGTCGGCGCCCGGCCCGTGCCAGGGAAGGTGCTCCGCCACCAGCGCGAGCAGCGGGCCGTCGACCTCCACCACCCGCTGGCGGGAGCCCGGACGGGTGGCGGCCAGGTAGCGGGGGACGGTCAGCGCGCCACCGCCCAGGTGGAGCGCGTCCAGCGGCTGCCCGGCCGGGGCGAGCGCGTCGACCAGGTGGCCGAACCGCTGCGTGTACTCGAACTCCAGGTGGGTCGGGTCCCCGAGGTCGACGTAGGACTGCGGGGTGTCGTCCAGGGTGAGCAGCCAGCCGCCGTCGTGGTCGATGTCGGGCAGCAGCTTGGCCTGCCCGAGGTCCGTCCGCCGCACGACCGGTACGGGGTCGTCGTCCGCGGACGGTCTGGGCGTGTCGGGCATCTCGGGCATGACGGCAGCATAGGCGGCTTGCCCGAGTCGCCGTCACGCCCGAGGCTACCGGCCGGTATCGTCGGGGTTCCCGAGGCAGCGATACCGAGCAGAGATTGGGTGCGACTGGACATGGAGTTCCGCGAAGACATCCTGGGTGCCCCCTACGAGGCGGCCGAACTGCCGCTCCGCCCGGACGAGGAGGGCGAGGTCTCCGCCACGCTCGTCCGGCGGCTGGTCCCCGGTTCGGACCGGGCCGTCCTCTACATCCACGGCTACAACGACTACTGGTTCCAGACCCACCTGGCCGACCACTACGCCGCCGCCGGCTTCTCCTTCTACGCGCTCGACCTGCGCAAGTACGGCCGTTCGCTGCGACCGCACCAGTCCCCGAACTTCGTCCGCGACCTCGCCGCCTACGACGAGGAGCTCGACGAGGCGGTCCGGGTCGTCCGGGAGCTGGACGGGCACACCCGGCTGCTGATCAACGGCCACTCCACCGGCGGCCTGATCGCCGCCCTCTGGGCCGGCCGCCGCGCCGGGCGCGGGCTGGTCGACGCGCTCTTCCTCAACAGCCCCTTCCTCTCCATGCCGGCCGCCCCCGCCGTCCGCACCCTCGGCGCCCCCGCCCTGGACGCCCTCGGCCGCTTCGCCCCGACCCGCGTGCTGCCGTCGGCCCTCAACCCGCACTACGTGCACAGCCTGCACCAGGACCACCGCGGCGCGTGGGACTTCGACCTGCGTCTCAAGCCGGCGGAGGGCGTCCCTCTGTTCGCCGGCTGGCTCGCCGCCGTCCAGCGCGGCCACCGCGAGGTGCGGCGCGGCCTCGGCGTCGAGGTCCCCATCCTGCTGATGGCCTCCACCGCCTCGATCTCCACCACCCGCTGGCACAACGCCCTCCACCACGCGGACGCCATCCTGCGCGCCGACGACATCGCCGCCGCCGGGCCCCACCTGGGCCGCCACGTCACCATCGTGCGCATCGAGGGCGGCATGCACGACCTCGTCCTCTCCGGCGAGAAGGCCCGCACCCAGGTCTTCGCCGAACTCGACCGCTGGCTCGACGCCTACTTCCCCCTCGCCGTGCACTGATCCCTCGCCACACACCGGCCCTCGCGCTCCGACGGCCCCCGTGCTCCGACGGCCCGCGGCCCGAGGACGCGTGACCCGTTCGCCTCCGCGCCTCCCCCTCCGCCGGCACCCGCCCGGGTGCCGGCGGAGTCGTCTGCGCGGGCGCGGCCCCCGCGGTCCCGGCCGCAGGGCCGACCGTGGGGCCGGCCGCACCGGCGTGCGGCGGGCCGGGCGGACCGCGACCGTCCGGATGGCGGAGCCCGTGCCACGGGAATACCCCCCGCCCGCTCCCCCGTGCGCCTGCTGTGCGCCCGTGAATCTGTGGAAGGCTACCCGGGCCCCTGTCACTTCCCTTGCCGAGAAGGCGAGTTGAGGAGCCAGCATGCCGCACGGACACGGCCCGCACGACGACCACCAGGACGGACACAGCGACCCCTCCCTCTACCGCACGCCCGCCGAGGCGATCGCCGCGCCGCCGGAGAAGCTCGCGTACGTCGCCGGGTTCGACCGGTCGGCGCAGCAGCCGGACGCGCTGATCACCGTCGACGCCGACCCGGAGTCGCCGAGCTACGGGCGGGTCCTCAACTTCACCGCCATGCCGGGGGTCGGTGACGAGCTGCACCACTTCGGGTGGAACGCCTGCTCCAGCGCGCTCGCGCACGCCTGCCACGACAACCCGGAGCGGCGGTACCTGCTGCTGCCCGGGCTGCGGTCGTCGAAGCTGCACGTGCTGGACACCCGACCGGATCCGGTGCGGCCACGGCTGGTGAAGACCGTCGAGGCGGAGGAGCTCGCGAAGAGAGCGGGCTACTCGCGGCCGCACACGCTGCACTGCGGACCGGACGGCGTGTTCCTCTCCTGCCTCGGTGCGGCGGAGGGCGCGGACGGGCCCGGCGGGGTGGCGCTGCTCGACCACACCACCTTCGAGGTGCTGCGCCCCTGGGAAACCGAGCGCGGACCGCAGAACTTCGCCTACGACGTGTGGTGGCACCTCGGGACCAACGTGGGTGTCACCAGCGAGTGGGGCACCCCGTGGATGGTCGAGGACGGCGTCGTCCCGGAGCTGCTGCTGGGTCGCAAGTACGGGCACGCGCTGCACTTCTGGGAGCTCGACTCGGGCCGGCACCTTCAGCGGATCGACCTCGGCGACCAGTACCAGATGGTGCTGGAGCTGCGCCCGGCGCACGATCCGCAGGCGGAGTGGGGGTTCGCCGGGGTGGTCACCAACGTGGAGGACCTCTCCGCGTCGGTCTGGCTCTGGTACCGGCAGGGCGAGGCGTTCACGGCACGGAAGGTGATCGAGATACCCGCCGAGGAGGCCAAGGCCGAGGACCTGCCGCCGGCCCTCCAGCCGTTCGGCGCGGTGCCGCCGCTGATCACGGACATCAACCTGTCGGTCGACGACCGCTGGCTCTACGTCTCGGCCTGGGGCACCGGCGAGCTGTTCCAGTACGACGTGTCGGACCCGTTCCACCCGCGGCTCACGGCCTCGGTGCGGCTCGGCGGGGTCGCGGCCCGCACGCCGCACCCGGCCCAGCCCGGCCGACCGCTGAGCGGGGCGCCGCAGATGGTCGAGATCAGCCGGGACGGTCGGCGGCTCTACGTCACCAACTCGCTGTACGGGGCGTGGGACGACCAGTTCTACCCCGACGGGATCGAGCCGTGGATCGTCAAGCTGGACGCCGACCCGGAGGCGGGCGGGCTGACCGTGGACCGGCGCTTCTTCCCGCACGGCGAGGAGTTCCGCGGGCTGCGCGTGCACCAGACCCACCTGGCGGGCGGGGACGCCTCCTCGGACTCGTACTGCTACCGGTAGTCCCGGGCGGTCGCGGTCCCCGTCGCTGGCCGCGGTCCCGCTCGCGGTCCCCGAGCAGGGGTGTCGCGGCCGTTGGCGGGCCCTCCGGCGGCGGTGCCGAAGGGCCCGCCGCCGGTCGCCCTGGCCGTCGGCGGCGGTCAGACCCGGCCGAGCACCGGGTCGTGGTGGATCCGGCTCGCCGGCAGGCCGTCGGCGGCCAGCCTGGTCCGGACCTCGGTCACCAGGCCGGCCGGGCCGCTGACGCAGACCAGGTGCTCGGACCAGTCGCCGGCCCGGCCGACCGCCTCGGCGAGCCGGCGGCCCGGGCCGGCACCCGGTCGCCCGCCGGCCGCGTCGTCGGCCACCGGCACCAGTTCCAACCAGGGCTTACGGCCGCCGAGTTCGGCGAGCGACGGCCAGTCGTAGAGGTCGGCCCGGGCCCGGGCGCCGACGAAGAGGTGGACCCGGCGACCGCGCGGGCGGTGCTCGACCAGCTGCTCGACGATCGCCTTCATCGGGGCGAGTCCGGTGCCGCCGGCCACCAGCAGCAGGTCCCGGCTGTCGTCGTCCGGCATCAGCGTGCCGCGCGGCGGCCCGAGCCGAAGCCGGTCGCCGACGGCCGTGTGCTCCACCAGCGCCTCGCTGACGCCGCCCGGGCCGGTGCGGCGCACGTGGAACTCCAACTCGTTGTCGGCGCGCGGCGCACAGCCCATCGAGTACTGCCGCCAGGTGTGCGGCAGCCGCGGGTGCTCCACCGTCCCGTACTGGCCGGCCCGGTACGGGTAGGGCTCGCCGGTGCGGACCCGCAGCACGGCGATATCGGGTCGGCGGCGCTCGTGGCCGACCACCACCGCGTGCCAGTACGGGGGTTCGGTGAGCGCCGACTCGGCGCCGGCCACCATCGCCTCGACCGCGAACCGCAGCATCCGCACCCAGGCGTCCTCCAGTCCGGCGCTCCACCGGGATCCGGCCCGGTGCCGGATCGCCTCGCAGAGGGCCTCCTCGAAGGCCCGGTAGTGAACCGGCCGGACCCCGAGCTTCCGGTGGTCGCGGCCGAGTTGGGCGAGCGTGGCGGACAGCTGGGCGGGCCGGTGCAGGTTCTCGACCAGGTAGTCGAACATCCGCTCCAGGTGGGCCTGCTGGAACTCCATCGAGTCCGGGAAGAGCGCCCGGAGGTACGGGCGGCGGCGGAACATGCACGCGTAGAGGTGGTCGATCAGGTCGGCGAACGGGGCGACCAGGCCGAGGGCTCCCATGATCAGCCGCTGGTCGGCGGCGGCGTCGAAGTCCCCGCCCGCACCGGCGTCGAGGGCACCGGGGCCGACGCCGCCGGGGCGCGAGCCGGGACGGGCGTCGGGGAAGGAGTCCAGCGGGGACGACGCCGGCGTGAGGATCTGCCGGCGAAGGCGCATGGCATGGTGCCGCGCGATCAGGCGGTCGTACTCGGTGGTGGTGCTGCTGATCTCCATGACCGGCAGCCTAACTACCTGTCAGTTACATGACAGCACAGGCCCGTTCACGCCGTCGACCGGCAACAGACCCGCCCCGACCGGGTTTCGGGCAGGCGGCGGCCCGGGGGTGGCTCCCGGTCCAGTAGACGGCAGGACGCGCCACCGGGAAAGGGCCGGTGGTCCCGGCCCTCCCGGGACCACCGGACCAACGACCCCGCCACAAAGAGGACTCCCGACCCATCGCCGCCACGGCCGCGGCCGCGCGGCTACCGGGGTGCCGCCATGACAGCACGCTTCCGGGAGGCCCGGCCGTCCCGACGGGCCCCGGCCGCCGGCAACGCCCGGACGCGGGGGCGGCGACGCCTGCCAGGCCGGGCGGGAGCTGCCGGCAGGGCCGCCGGACTCCCCGGGGAGCTACACCGGCGGGGTCGGGGGCCGCCCCGCGTCCCCGTGCACCGGCGAGGCGTCCGGCGGCGGCGCACCGTCCGGCCGGACGGCCGGCGAGGACGGCCGTGCCGGCCCGGTCGCGGTCCAGCTGGCCAGCAGCCGGAGCGACTCGGCCGACGGCGAGCCCGGGTCTGCGTGATAGGCGACGAGCACCTGGTCCGCCTCCTCCGCCGGGCGCAGCGTCTCGTAGCGCAGCGTGAGCCGGCCCACCACCGGGTGGTGCAGCTCCTTGGTGCCGTGGCCCTTGTCCCGGATGTCGTGCGCGGCCCAGAGACGACGGAACTCGCCGCTCTTGAGGGAGAGTTCGCCGATCAGCGAGGTCAGCCTCGGATCGTCCGGGTCGCGGCCCGCGTCCAGCCGGAGAATGCCGACCACGTCGGCGGCCTTGGTCTCCCAGTCCAGGTAGAGCTCGCGGGCGGCCGGATCGAGGAAGACCTGCCAGGCCATGTTCCGGTGCTCCGGCGGGAGCGCCGCGAAGTCCCCCGCCAGCGCGTTGCCGAGCGGGTTCCACGCGATCACGTCGAGGCGCCGCCCGAGCACGTAGGCCGGGACGCTCTCCATCGCGTCCAGCAGCTGCTGGAACTCGGGGCGGATCTGCTGCGGGCGGGTGGAACGGCCGCGACCAGGGCGGCGGCGCGCGGGCTTGGTGATGCGGCGCAGGTGCTCGCGCTCGGCGGAGGAGAGCCGCAGGGCGCGGGCGATCGCGTCCAGGACGGCGGCCGAGACGTTCTCCCCGTGGCCCTGCTCCAGCCGGACGTAGTACGCCGTGCTCACGCCCGCCAGCTGGGCCAGCTCCTCCCGGCGCAGCCCGGGGACCCGTCGCCGGCCGCCGTAGTCGGGCAGGCCGACGTCGGACGGCTGGAGCCGGGCACGCCGGGACCGGAGGAATTCGCTGAGTTCGGTGCGCTGGTCCACGTCTGCAGTATGCGTGCGACCGGGCTCCCGGCGAGTGCTGGAGGGTGATACTGCCGGTGGTAGGAAGGCCGTGCCTACGTTAGGCACTGGTCTGTCTACCCCGGGCCGCCGGACCGAGCCTTGAGGCATGACGAACACCACGGTCACGGACACCATCCACACGAACGCCGAGGCCGGCGACGTCAAGGCCCCCCGCACCGAGGCGGGCGGCAGCACCGTCGCCGCGTACGCCGCCCCGGCCCCGAAGGCCCCCCTGGAGCGGACCACCGTCCCCCGCCGGGCGCTCGGCGCCCACGACATCCTGATCGACATCGCCTACGCCGGTATCTGCCACTCGGACATCCACCAGGTCGCCGAGGACTGGGGTCCGGGGATCTTCCCCATGGTCCCCGGCCACGAGATCGCCGGCGTGGTCGGCGAGGTCGGCCCGGAGGTCACCCGCTGGGCGGTCGGCGACCGGGTCGGGGTCGGCTGCTTCGTCGACTCCTGCCGGGAGTGCGACAGCTGCCGGGCCGGACTCCAGCAGTACTGCACCGGTGGGAGCGGCGCGGTCTTCACCTACAACGCGGTCGGCCGGGACGGCGCGCCCACCTACGGCGGCTACGCCAGGCAGCTGGTGGTCGACGAGAACTACGCGCTGCGCATCCCCGGGGCGCTGCCGCTGGACGTCGCCGCGCCGCTGCTCTGCGCGGGCATCACCCTGTACTCCCCGTTGACGCGCTGGGGCGCCGGTCCCGGCCGCAAGGTCGCGATCGTCGGTCTGGGCGGCCTCGGCCACCTGGGGGTGAAGATCGCCCGTGCCAAGGGGGCGGAGGTCACCGTGCTGAGCCAGTCGCTGCGCAAGCGCGAGGACGGGATGAAGCTGGGCGCCCACGACTACCGTGCCACCTCCGACCCGGCCACCTTCACCGAGCTGGCCGGCACCTTCGACCTGATCGTCAACACCGTCTCGGCCGACCTCGATCTGAGCGGCTACCTCGGGCTGCTGCGGACCGACGGCACCCTGGTCCAGGTCGGGGCGCCGGAGAAGCCGGTCTCGATCAACGCGCACGCGCTGCTCGTCGGACGCAGGTCGCTGGCCGGTTCGATGATCGGTGGCCTGCCGGAGACGCAGGAGATGCTCGACTTCTGCGCCGAGCACGGCATCGGCGCGGAGATCGAGCTGATCCGGGCGGAGCAGATCAACGAGGCGTACGACCGGGTGCTGGCGAGTGACGTGCGGTACCGCTTCGTGATCGACACCGCGACGATCTGACCTCCCGGTCCCCCGCCTCCGTCCCGACCTCCCCGGTCCGGCGGCGCGGTCCGGCGCGGTCCGGCTGCGCAGCCGGTACCCGGATCCCCGCCCCCGGTGCTCTCCGATCACCGGGGGCGGGGCGCAGGTACGGCGCCCGCCCGGCTCACGCCCCGGCCGGGCGGGCCGCCTTGCGGCGGCCGGAGCCCCGGCGCAGCAGGCGGCGGCGCGGGGGCTGGTCGGGCAGCCATCCGAAGGTCAGGCAGCTGCCGACGACGCCGAGCAGCATGCCGATCAGGAACCCGCCCAGGTTGGAGGTGAGCCAGCTGCCCAGCGACGCCAGGACGGCGACGATCGAGTAGAACAGCCGCTGGGCCGGGTTGAAGAGGATCAGCAGGCCGCAGAGCGTCATCACCGACGGGACGAGGTAGCCGGCCAGTCCCTGGAGCCCGATGTGCAGGACGACGGGCAGCGGGGCCCGGAGGGTGAAGAGGATCTCCGTGCCGCCCAGGAGGACCAGCAGCCCGCCCCAGAAGGGCCGTCGGCCCCGCCAGCCCCGCCGACCGGGGCGGGCTCCGGTCCGGGCGGGGCGTTCCTCGACGGCCTGCCCGGCGGTCGGCCGGCCGTCCTGGTCGCTGCTCGGCCGGCCGTCCTGCCCGGCGGAGGCGTTCCCGGGTGCGGGTCCTGCGGTGGGTTCGGGCTCGGCCACCGTCAGCAGCCCTCCGAGCTGAAGGTCAGCCGGAGGTTGGGCAGTTTGAAGGCCCCGGCCGTGGTGGCGTAGTTGTGCTGCCGCAGGTTGCGGATCTTCACGGTGTCGGCCTGCTGCCCGAAGACGCCCGGCAGGCCCTTGACACCGGCCTTGGTGTAGGTGCTCGCGTCGCCGCCGATCTCGATGTTCTTGAACTCCGCGTCGCCCGAGAGCAGGTCGGAGTCGGTCGTGAGGTCGGTGGCGGTGACGGGCGTCCCGGCGTCCCCGGCCTTGATCAGCAGGTTGATGCCGCCCAGGTCCACGCTCTGGCAGAGCCTGGTGAGCGAGGCCTCCTTGATCGCGGAGACGGCGACCAGCACCTGCCCGCCGGTGTCCCCCTCGTTGGGACTGTTCTCGATCATGTGGTCCAGGCTGCCGAACTGCTCGAAGCCGACGCCGTCCAGGCTGTCGGCCGTGACGGTGAACGGCATGCCGGAGATGGCGAACTGGGCGGCGAGCACGCCCTGTGCCGTCAGGGTCATCAGCAGGGCGCCGGCGGCGACGGCGGGAACGGCCATCAGCGCGGTGCGCTTCAGCCGGACCCGTCCTCTGAACCCGGTGGGCGCCTCGGCGGTCTCGGTGGTCTCGGTGGTGCGGGCTGCGTCATCGGACGTGGCCATGTGTGCTCCCTCGAACGGTGGGACGGGCAGGCACAGGCACGTTGTCCTGGCGCGGACAGCGTTCTGCGGACCGGCCGGGTGGACCGCCTCTCGGCAGCGGGGCGGGCCGTCGGATCCGCAGTGGGTAACTGGGAAGCTACTGCCCGGTATTCAAGGGGTCAATACGGGTGCACGAAGGATCATCGACCGCTCGGACCCGGTCCGGGGCACCCCCGACCGGGCCCGACCCGGTCGGGGACGACGGCTCCGGCGCACCGGGCTCCGGCAGTGCCGGAACCGCCGCAAGGCGCCGCGCCGCCTCCTCCGGACCGAGGAACGGCGCCAGACAGAACAGGCTCAGCGTCGGCAGCAGGCGCGGCAGTTCCTCCGTCCGCCCGGCGTCGATGCAGCGTTGGAGCATGCTGTAGACGCCGCCGACGACCGCATCGACCAACGCCTCTGCCGCCACCCCGTCGGGGAGTTGCGGCACCTCGGCGAAGAAGGCCCGGAACCGGGTGAGGAGTTGGTCCCGCTCGCGGCGCCCGGCCGGCCCCACGGCGTCCAGTTCGATCACCGCCATGGTGGCGAAGGCCGGCACCCCGGCCAGCAGTTCGAGCATCGCCCGGAGCGCCTCGCGGATCCCGGTGCACCAGTCCGGCGCCACCGCGAAGGCCGCCGCCATCCGGCGGATCACGACCCCCGTCCCGTGCCGGTGAGCGGCCAGGAAGGCGTCCTCCTTGCCGGTGAACAGCTCGTAGAAGACCGGTCTGGTCACCCCCGCCGCGCGGCAGATGTCGCTCACCGTGGCTCGCTGGTAGCCGTGTTGCGCCACCGTGTGCACCAACCCGTCGAGCAGCCGCTCCCGTTGGGTGGCGGCGACCACGTCGGGCGGCAGCCGGCTCGGACCGCGTTTGATCGATCGGGCCGGGTCCCGGCCGGTGCGCGCGCCGGGCAGGAGTACGTCCGCACGACGAGTAGCTGACTCCGGTTTCATCGCCAACTCCTGTGTTTTGTCTTGACATTGACGTGACGTCCGGTTTACAACACTGACGGGTTTCCAATCTGCGGCCAGGCCGCCGGAGACCCGCACGCGTTCCGACTGTCCAGTATGGCGAACGCATGCCCGGCGGTGGCAGCCGCCGACGTGCACCCGGCGTGCCCTCGCACCACCCGTACCCTTCGCGCGTCATCCGCACCACCCGCACCCTCCTCGCCGTACTGCCGCCGTACCCGACGTACGTCGACGTACCGCCCGGTGCCCCGCCGTACCACGGCGCCGTACCGGCACGTACCTCGACCTGCCTCGCCGTACGGGCGGGCCCGTGGCGCCGGGCCCGCCGAGTCACCGTCCGCGGTGCCCCACCACCCGTACCACCCCGTCGCGGTCGCTCCTCGGCCGGCCACCGCCGCACGCCACCCCCACGCGACCTCGCGGGCTCCCCCCACCCGACTCCGCCAGGAGAGAGGCACACCCTCATGCGCATCCGCCGAACCCTCGGTACCGCCGCCCTCGCCGCCGCCGCGGTGCTGGCCGCCGGCACCGTCTCCCCCGCCCAGGCCGCCGGCCCCGCCGTGCTCACTCACACCGCTCCCGGCGGTCCGAACGTCGCCGTCGGCGACGTCCTCACCGCCAACCTGGTGACCGGCAGCTACGCCACCTTCTACTCCAGCGCGACCGGGACGAGCGGCATCAAGTGCGCCACCTCGTCGTTCTCCGCGACCGTGACCAGCAACCCGGCCGCCCCGGGCGTGGCCACCGAGCAGCTCAACAGCCACACCTTCGGCTCCTGCACCGCCAACGTGATCGGCGTGACCAGCGTGCAGAGCATCACGGTCAACAACCTGCCGTACACCAACTCGGTCAGTGACGCGGCCGGCAACCCGGTCAGCCTCAGCCCGACCGCGGCCGGGCCGCTGCAGACCACGGTGGTGCTGAAGACCGTCCTCGGCACCATCACCTGCGTCTACCGCGCACCGGGCAGCATCGCCGGCACCACCAGCAACGTCGGCCAGACCATCGGCTTCGGCTCCCAGGCGTTCCCGAAGGTCTCCGGCCCGAGCACCTGTTTCGCGACCGGGTACTTCAGCGCGACCTACGGGCCGGTGACCGACAGCTCGGTGCCCGGCAACCCGCACATCTACATCAACTGATCGCCCCCGGCAGGGCCCTCGGCACCTGCGCGCGGCGTGCGGCGCCCGAACACCGCGGCCCGAACACCGCGGCCCGGCACCGGGCGCCCGCTGCCGGGTGGCCATTGGGGACGGCCGCGTCCACCGGCCGAATCCCGAGCGGCGCTCGCCCCGGGGTACCGGCGACTCCGCCACCCCCGTGTACGCCGAGGTGGCGGAGAGGCACTCCTGCCGCAACCCCCGCCGCCCGGGCGACTTCCTCGCCCACCCGCGACCGGTCCGACGAGCCCGCCGGTCCGACGAGCCGCCGCGCTCAGCCGTCCAGGTGCCGGAGGAAGTCGAGCAGGGCCGCCGTCACCTCCGCCGGCCGCTCCTGCTGCGTCCAGTGCCCGGCCCCCGGGAGCGTGACGTGGCGGTACAGCTTGGGCGCCATGGTGGCGAGCAGCCGGCGCAGCGCCTCCTCGGGGATCATCGCCGACACCATGTCCCGGTCGCCGACCACGTAGAGGGCCGGCACCTCGACCAGGCGGCCGACGAGTCCCGCGAGCAGCTCGTTGTTGCGGTCGATGTTGCGGTACCAGTTGAGGCCTCCGGTGAAGGCGCGCTCGCCGTGCTCGGCGTAGTCGGCGACGAAGGCCTCGATGTCGGACTCGGAGAGCCAGCCGGGCAGCTTCTCCGGATCGGGGAGGGTGTCGAGCAGGGTCTGCCCTTCGGGCACCGTCCAGGCCTGCGGCCGCTCGGAGCCGGGGCGGTCACCGGATCCTCCGACGAGCATGCGGCGGAAGGTGGAGTGCAGGTCCTCCGCCAGTTCGGCGTCGGCGACGCCGGGGCGCTGGAAGTAGATCTGGTAGAAGCCGTCACCGTACAGCTGTCGGGGCTGCGCCAGCGGCGGCAGCCCGAGCGTCGGCAGCGGCGGCACGCTCAGCCCCGCGACCGCGCGCACCAGGTCGGGGCGGAGGGTGGCGGTGGTCCAGGCGACGGGGGCGCCCCAGTCGTGGCCGACCAGGACGGCCCGCTCCTCGCCGAGGGCGCCGATCAGGGCGCCGACGTCGCCGACCAGGTGCAGCAGCGTGTAGGCGTCGACGGGCTCGGGCTGCTCGCTGCGGGCGTAGCCGCGCTGGTCGACGGCGACCACGTGGTAGCCCGCCGCGGCGAGCGGGGCGAACTGGTGCCGCCAGGAGTACCAGCTCTCCGGGAACCCGTGCAGGAGCAGGACGAGCGGCCCCTCCCCCTGTTCCGCGACGTGCAGCCGGACTCCGTTCACCTCGACCCGACGGTGTGCGATGTGCCCGTACGCCTGCAAGGTCATGCGGCCCTCCCTGGTCGCGGCTCGCCACCGGATCGAACGGACGGCGCCCGACCGTTCGCCCTCACCCTGCCCAGCGACGTCCCCCGGGAACCCCCCGCCCCGGCCCGCCCACTCGGGGACCGGGTCAGCCGCCCGTGGCGCGGGCCACCGCCTCCCGGGCGTCCGCCAGGTCCTCAGCCGTCGGCGCGTCGTCCTGGGTCGGGCTGTGCCGCCAGTAGCCGCGCCGAACTGCCGACCGCCTACGACCTCACCCCGGACTGACGCCCCGCCGTCGCCGCCTGGGCCGAGGACGCCCACGCGCGCTACCTGCGCCACCCCTGGGTACTCCAGGTCTCCCAGGCGCGCCCGGTCTCGGCCCCGCCGAACTCGGCGCCATGGAGGCGCTGCTGCGAGTCTTCCGGGCCGCCTCCCTCGACCCCCGGCACCTGCGGGGGGCGGTCGCCACACTCTGACAGTTCGTCCGCGGCAGCGCCCAGGTCACCGCCGACGCCCGCACCTCCGCGACCGCCACCGGCGTGGCCGACGAACTGTGCCGGCGGGACCGGTCCACCGAACTCGTCGGCCTTGCACCCCACTTCGCCACCCACCTCGCCACCCACTTCCCCCTCCTGACCGCGCTCCAGCAGGCCGACGCCCCGGAGTCCGCGACCGGCGACCCCACCCCGGACCGCACCCGGGAGGCCTTCCGCACCGGCCTCGATCTCCTGGTCGACGGCATCACGGCGGTCTCCACCGCCCGCCCGGGCCGTGAGCACGACGCGGCCGGGCCCGGACTGCCGACGGCGGCCCGGGCCCGGCCCGCGGGGACGTGACGCCCGACGCGCCCCCGGCCCGGTCACCCGGGCCGGGGGCGCGCGGGACGGCGCCGGTCGGGGTCAGTTGTTGCCCCCGCCGTTGTTGCCCCCGCCTCCGCCGCCGTTGACCGGCGGCAGGGGAAGCAGGTTGAGAAGGCCGCCCAGAATGTTGGGGCTGTAGACGTTCGTATTGCCGCAGATGTTCGCCACGCCCGCGTCCCCGCCGACTGCGCAGCCGGCGACGGGCTTCCGGTCGTGGCCGCCATACCCGTGGTGGGCTCCCGAGCCTGCGACGGCCGCGCTCGCACCCGCGAGCACCAGGCCGCCGGCAGCGGCGACGACGACGATCTTCTTGATCATATTTACCCCTCGTCCGATGAGATCCTCGCCCGATCGTGCGCGGCAGAGCGCGCCGTCGCCCTCAGGCGGGGCCGTCGGCTCGGATGCCCACGAACGAATTTCACTCCCCTCGCCCAACGGGGAACCGGAGAGTCCGCGTCAGTCGTTGCGCCCCGCACGGTCGAGGAGGGCCACCACCCCGCCGAGGACCGCGCCCAGGACGATCATCACCGGGTAGCCCACCGTCTCGTACCCGGCCGGGATCAGGTAGCGCAGGGAGCCGAAGACGTGCAAGCCCCACAGGTGGTCCGAGACGAGACCGCTGATGCCTCCGACCACGAGGACGAAGCTCACGAATCCGAGCAGGTTCTTCATTCCCCGGACGCTAGAGCGCCAGGTCGTCACCCGAATCCGACTTTCGGAGCGGGCGGCCGCCACCAAAGTCGCGCCCGCGGAAGGCCGGCGCGGAGAGCAGCGGCACGGCGAGGAGGGCCGGGGCCGCGGCGAGGGCGAAGCAGAGGGACAGCGGCAGATGTCCGACCAGCAGGCCGACGGTCGCGGCACCGCCGGCCGAACCGGCGTTGAGCGCGGTGTTCACCCAGGCCCCGGCCCGGGTCCGGGCGTCGGGTGCGACCGCTTCGTCCGCCACCAGGTAGGCGGTGGTGACGGCGGGTGAGACGAAGAGTCCGGCGAGCGCGACACCGGCGCCGAGCAGGAGGAGGTTCGGCGCGAGCCCCGCGACGGCCAGCGACAGTCCCAGCCCGGCGGTCAACAGCGGCAACCGGGCCGCGTTGGGCATCGGCCGGTCGATCGCACCGAGGGCGAGACCTCCGACGGCACTGCTCGCCGAGAGGGCGGCCAGCACCCAGCCGACCGCCCCCGGACGGCCCTGCTGCTCGGCGGAGGCGACCACCATCAGGTCGAGGGCGCCGAGCCCGAGACCGGTCACGGCTGCCGCGAGCACCGCGCGGCGCAGCTCTCCCCCGCCTCCGGGCCGCCCGCCCCGAGCCCCACCGGCGGCCACCTGCCCGGAGGCCGGCGGTACGGCGGGAGCGGTCCGGGCGGGGACGGGCGGGACCACCGCAGGTACGTCGGCCGAGGGTGCACGGGCAGCGGCCGGAGCCGCGACCAGCAGCAGCGTCCCGGCGAGGACCAGGGCCGCGCCCACCGCCACGGCACCGGCCGGGCCGACGACCGGGAGCAGCACGCCGACCAGCAACGGCCCGGTGACGAAGAGCAGTTCCTCGGCCACCCCGTCCAGGCTGTAGGCGCGGCGGAGCAGTGCCGGATCGGGCAGCAGCCGGCGCCAGAGCGTCCGCATGACCGGTCCGAGCGGCGGCGTGCAGGCCCCGGCGGCGACCACCAGGATCCCGACGGCCGGCGGCTCGACCCCCGGCCTCGCGGTGGCGCCGGCCACGGCCAGGAGCAGTGCGGCGTACAGGCCGGCCATCGGCGGCAGGGCGCGCCGGGGTCCGTACCGATCGACCAGGGCGGCCCTGGCCGGCGAGAGGAGCACGCTGGCCAGCGCGAACAGGGCCATGGCCACGCCGGCCGCCGAGTACGAACCGGTGGCGTCGCGGACGGCGAGCAGCAGCGCCAGCGGGACCGTCCCGTAGGAGAGGCGGCCGAGCAGGGCGGCGGCGAAGGTGCGGCGGGCGTGCGGTGCACCGAGCACGGCGCGGTAGGAGGGACGGCGGGAGGCGCCGTCGGACGGGGTGCGCGCGGGCGCGGGCGAAGGCGTGGACACGGGATCGTTCCTCGGGAGAACCGGGCGGGGCGTGACGGCCCTCGGCCCGGGTGCGTACGGGGACACCGGAGCGCCGCGCCGGTCGAACGGGCGCGGTCGTGGCGGGTCGGTCACGCACGAGGAGCGAACATGGTTCCGAACCGTACCAGCACCACCCGGGCTTGCGTCCCGCGCACCCCGGCGGGCCCACGGGTGGGCGCCCCGGCCGCACCGCCACGGGTCCACGGACGGCACCGGACGGCGCCCGGCGGCTCCGGGGACGGGCCCGGACGGAGCAGCGGGCAGGGCGGGGCGGCGGGCGCCCGGGTACGTTCGCGGTGTGCAGCAGAGGTCACTCCACGTCAGCAGACGTGCCCGCGCCGGTAGGCCGGCGGCGGGCGCCGTCGCCGCGCTCGTCCTCGCCGCCGGGTCGTCAGCCGGCTCGGCCGCCGCCTTCGCGGCGTCCTCGACGGCGAAGCCCACGACGACGCCCACGGCAGCGGCGCGCACCGCCGCGGCCCGTACGACGGCAGCTGCCACGGCGACACCCACACGGGCGTCCGCCCGGCCCGCCGCTCCGACGGCGCCCACCACGCCGGCGTCCACCGCCGCCACCGCGCCCACCGCCACCGCGCCCACCGCCACCGCCACCGCCACCGCCACCGCCCGAGCGTCCGGAGCCGCGTCCGGGACCGTCCTCCCCGGCGCCGGTGCCGCGCAGGACGCCGCCGCCGTGGTCGGCGGCGAGCGGCTCGGCCGCCCCGCCGTCCAGGTGGCCCTCCGCGCCGGTGCGCCCGACCTCCCCGCCGCGCTGACCGGGCGATCGTGGCTGATCGCCGACGCGGCCACCGGCGAGGTGCTCGCGGCCCGCAACGCGCACCTGCCGCTGCCGCCCGCCAGCACGCTCAAGATGCTCTTCGCCAACACCGTGCTACCCCGGTTCGACCGCGCCCTGGAGCACCGGGTGACGCCGGCCGAGCTGGCGGAGCTGGGTGCGGGCAGCAGCCTGGTCGGGATCAAGGAGAACCTGCCGTACCGGGTCGAGGACCTCTGGCGGGGGGTCTTCCTCGCCTCCGGCAACGACGCCGTCCACGTGCTCGCCCACATGAACGGCGGGATCGCGAGGACCGTCGCACAGATGCAGGGCCGGGCCGACGCCCTCCAGGCCCGCGACACCCGGGTCGTCTCGCCGGACGGCTACGACCAGGACGGCCAGGTCTCCTCGGCGTACGACCTCACGCTCTTCGCGCGGGCCGGGCTGCGCAACCCGGACTTCCGCGCGTACTGCTCGACCCGCACCGCCCGCTTCCCGGGCGGGGTCGACAAGGCGACCGGCCTGCGCTCCTCGTTCGACATCGCCAACACCGACCGACTGCTCGGCAGGTACCCGGGCCTGATCGGGGTGAAGAACGGCTACACCACCAACGCCGGGGCCACCTTCACCGGCGCCGCAGAACGCGGCGGGCGCACCCTGCTCGTGACGGTCATGCACCCGGAGCAGCAGACCAAGGTGTACGACGAGGCGGCGGCGCTGCTGGACTGGGGGTTCGCGGCGGCGGGCAAGGTCGAGCCGGTCGGGCACCTGGTCGAGGAGGCGGGAGCCTCCGCCCCGGCGGCGGCCTCGGAGGCCGCCGAGGCGCCGGCCTCGGGTGTACTGCCGCACGCGATCCGGCAGGCCGACCACGTACTGGGGCCGGCCGGCTGGACGGCGGTCACCCTGTGCGGGGCGCTGGCGCTCTGGGCGGCGGCCCGGGTCCGGACCCGACGGCGTCTGCACCCGAGGACCGCCGCGAGCACCGCCCTGCCGGGCCCGGTTCCTGGCTCTGCGCCGACCCCCGCTCCGACGGTGTTCTCCCAGTACCCCGCATACGCCCGGTGGAGCGCGTTCCCCTTCCCGGTCGCACCGCCCACCGGGCCCGACGCCCCCGCCGCTCCGCACCCGCCCGCCCTCCCGGCGTTCCCTCCGGGCACCCCCGCCCGGCCCGACGCCGCTCCCCGGTTCCGTCCCGCCGCCGTGCCGGGGCGCGCGGCCTGTGCGGGTGCCACGGCCGTGGGTGCCAGGGCCACGGGCGCGACGGCGGTCGGCGGACGTGGACGCCGCCGGCTCGCCCGCCGGGCCCGGGGGCTGGCCGTGTCGGCCCGGACCCGGCTCACCACGGGCCGGACCGGGCGGCGGGTCTGACCCCGGGCACCGAGGCACCGGCCGGGGCGGGGCTCCTCCTCGCGACACCCCGGACCGGCGGGGCACCGCGTGCGCGGTGCCGCCTCCGGCGCGCGAGAGCCCCCTGGTCGGCGCCCTAGAATTCCCGCCATGAGCGCCCCCACCCCGCCCTCCGGCCCGAACGACCCTCAGGACCCTCAGGACCCTCAGGACCCTCAGGACCCTCAGGACCCTCAGGACCCGGCCGAGCGTCAGAAGCAGCGGCTCGAACGCCTGGTCCACCTCGCCTCCGGCAGCTATCTGCTGGTCACCACGTACAAGAAGGACGGCACCACCGTGCCGACCCCCGTCTGGGTGGTGCGGGACGGGGAGGCACTCGGCGTCTGGACCGTCGCGGACTCCTGGAAGGTCAAGCGGATCCGGAACCGCGCCGACGTCCTGGTCGGCCCCTGCGACCTGCGGGGCAACCCGACCGGCGAGTCGTACCCGGCCACCGCCGAGATCCTCGGCCCCGGGCGCACCGCCGCCTACCGGACGCTGCTGCGGCAGAAGTACGGCCTGCTCGGCGTGGTCACCGTCCTCGGCAGTCAGTTGCGGCGCGGCAACCGCGGCACCGTCGGCATCCGGCTCACGCTCGCCGACTGACACCCACGGGAGCGGCGCCCGCCCCCGCCACCGGTGACCCGGTCACCGGGTCACCGGGTCACCGCCAGGCAGTACGCCGGATCGGTGTCCAGCAGCCTGCGGTGGGTGCCCTCGGCCGTGACGACCCCGCCGTCCAGAACGAGGACCCGGTCCGCGGCGTCCAGCAGCGCCGGACTGCTGGTGATCACGACGGTGGTACGGCCCCGCCGCAGCGTCGCGATGTTGCGTGCGACGAGCTGCTCGGTGACGGCGTCCACGGCGGTCGTCGGGTCACGCAGGACGAGCACCTCGGTGTCGGCGGCCAGGGCCCGGGCCAGGGACAGCCGCTGGCGCTGCCCCCCGGAGAGGTTCGAGCCGCGGTCACGGACCTCGTAGTCGAGCCCCTGCCGGTGCAGGGCCACCACGTCGGTCAGCATGGACGCCTCGACCGCCTCGGGCACCGTCCGGCTCGTCCCCGACGGGTCGATGTTCGAGCGGAGCGTGCCGGCGAAGATCTCCGCGTCATAGGGGTTGACCAGGATCCGCTCACGGACCGACTCGACCGACAGCTCCGCGAGCTCCCGGCCGCCGACCCGCACCACTCCCTCGTAGGAGTCCGGCGGGACGGCCACGGCGAAGACGGACGCGAGGTCGGCCGCCACCCGCGGCTGGTAGGCCGCGATCGCCGTGAACTCGCCGGCCGGGACGTGGAACTTCACGCCCTGCAGGGAGCCGTACCGGACGCAGTCGACCTCCAGGTCCCCGCCCCGGGCCGGCTGCTCCGACCCCGGGGCCGCCACCGGCGGGGCGGACAACACCAGGGCCATCCGCTCGGCCGACGCGCGCGCCGTCATCACGTACTTCGGCATGTCCGAGAACAGCCGGAGCGGCTCCATGACGAACTGCGCCAGGCCCACGGCCATGACGAGCGCCCCGATGCCGATCTGCCCGTCGAAGGCCAGCCATCCGGCCGTCAGGGTCACCGAGGCCGCGAGGGTCGCGTTCAGCGCCAGCGCGGCGCCCGCGTAGGCGCCGTTCACCCGGGCGACGGTGATCGCCTGCTCCTTCGCCTCCGTGCTGACCCTCCGGTAGGAGCGGAACGCCGCGTGGTTGCCGCCGAAACCGTGCAGCGGGCGCAGGCCCGTGATCAGGTCGGCGACCTTCGCACCCGCGCGTGCCACCCGCGCCTGCTGTTCCTTGGTGCTGCTGCCGATCCGCCGGGACATCACGCTGAGGACCGAGAGGATGGCGACGGTCCCGACCATGACCAGCAGGCCGAGCCGCAGGCTCGCCGTGCCCAGGGCCACCGCCGCGACCAGCACCGCGACCATGGAGCTGATCAGCATCGGCACCACCTCGACGATGTCGGCGGTCTGGTCGGCGTCCTCGGTGGCGATGGTGAGCACCTCGCCGGACTTGAGGCCGGTGTCCGGGGCCACCGGCTGGAGGCCGCAGGCCGCGACCCGCACCCTCCAGCGGTGGGCCTCGGTCGTGTTGGCCTTCTGCAGGACGCGCATGCCGAAGCGCCACGACAGGGACACCGTCGTCGTGATCACGGCCAGGGCCGCGACCGACAGGGCGAGTGATCCGGGGCTGCGTTCGCGCATCGTGTGCTCGACGATCAGACCGAGCGCGATGGGGAAGGCGGTCTCGCCGGCCTGGTAGAGGCTCATGAGGAGGGTGCCCCGGGCCATGGCACCGGCGTTGCGGCGGATCGCGGTCCGGAGTATGTCGGACCCCGGGCGGCGGGATCGCTGGACGTCAGGAGTTGTCATCGATGTGGGGGCAATCGCTTCCGGGGTTCGCAGGGTGAACAGATCACGGATCGTGATCAGGGGGCCGAACTCCCGGCGCAGGAGTCCGACCGGACGTACGGCCGGCGTGGAGTGTCTCCCGAGGGACGGGAGGTCGCCCACCGCGCTCGCCCCGGGGAACTCAGGCCGGACCGACCTGACGTGGGATCGCCTGGCTCTCGCCCCTCCAGGCCCGCCAGAGCTGCGCGTAGCGGCCGCCCAGGGCCACCAGCTCCCCGTGCGTGCCCTGCTCCACGACGCGTCCCGCGTCCAGCACGGCGATCCGGTCGGCCGCCATCGCCTGGGTCAGCCGGTGGGCCACGAACAGCGTGGTCCGGCCGGCGCAGGCGGCCTGAACGGCCCGCTCCAGTTCGGCGGCGCCCTCACTGCCGGCCTCCGCGGTCGACTCGTCGAGCACCACCACCGGCGCCCGTCCCAGCACCAGGCGGGCCAGGGCGACATGGGCGACCTCGGTGCCGCCCAGCCGTTCACCGCCCTCGCCCACCGCCGTGTACAGCCCGTCGGGCAGCGCCTCCACCCACTCCTCGGCGCCCACGGTGCGCAGCGCGTCCATCAGTTCGGCGTCGGTCGACTCCGGCGCGGCGAGCCGCAGGTCGTCGGCGAGCGGGCCGGAGAACACGTGCGTCTCCTGGGTCAGGACGCTCACCAGCGCCCTCGCTCCGACCTCGTCCAGGTCGGCGAGGTCGACCGGTCCGACGCGGACCGACCCGGTCTGCGGAGTCTCGATGCCCGCGACGAGGGCGGCCAGGGTCGTCTTGCCGGCGCCCGTGGCACCCACCAGGGCCAGTGAGCCACCGGCCGGGACCGTCAGGGTGACGTCCCGCAGGACCGGCTTCTCGGCGCCCGGGTACGCGAACGTCAACCCCTCCACCGTCACCGGATACGGGGTGCCGTCCTGCGGCGCGGGGGCCGAGTCGCCCACCAGCCGCTCCGCCGCGGACTCCGTCAGCACGCCGACGAGCCGGGTCAGGCTCGCGCCCGACTTCTGCGCCTCGTCGAAGGTGAACATGATGGCGCCCAGCGGCGTGAAGAGGCGGTGGAACACCAGGGGGGCCGCGGACACGTCGCCGAGGCTGGCGGATCCGGTCTCCAGGAGGACGTAGCCCACCACGAGGATCAGGACGAGGCCGATGAACTCCGCGCGGTTCTCCCTGCCGACGAACCGGCCGAAGAAGCGGAACACCTCGACGCCGTGGTCCCGCACCCGCTGCGAGTCGTCGGCGACCTTCTCCCGGAACTTCTCCTCCAGGCGGTAGGCCCTGACGGTGTCGATGCCGTTCAGACCGCTGATCAGCGCCTGCGCGCGGTCGGCCTGGGCGGCGCGCTGCTTGCGGTAGAGCGGGGCTGACCGGGGGAGGTACCAGCGCAGCGCCAGCCCGTACGCGGGCAGCGCGCAGGCTCCCGCGAGGCCGAGCCGCCAATCGAGCCCGAACATGCCGATCGTGGCGACGGCCACCAGCACGCCCGCGGAGAACACCGTGGGGACGGCCGAACGGATGCCCCTGGACAGGACGGCGACGTCGTCGCCGACCCGGGAGAGGACGTCGCCGCGGCCCACCTGCTCGACCCGGGCGATCGGCATGCCCAGCACGGCCCGGACGGCGCCCTCCCGCAGGTGCGCGAGCAGGTCGGCGCCGAGCCTCCCGATCAGGTACGTCGACGCCGCGGTGGCCGCCGCACCGAGCAGCGCGGCGGCCACCATCAGCGCGCCGATCGGGAGCAGGGACGAGCCCGGCTCGCCCCGGACCACGCCGTCGACCACGCGGCCGAGCAGGAGGACCGGGAGCATCTGGAGCGCCGCCCCGGCCACCGTGCCGACCACGGTGGCGGCCGTCAGCCACGGAGTGTCGCGGCAGTGGGCGGCGACCCATCGGGCTGCCTCACGGCCGCCCGTGGTGCGCAGGGTGGCCGGAGCGGCCGGTGTTCCCGTGGTGCTCACACCCAGGTCCTCTCTGTCGGATCCCGCCGGCCGCGCCACCCTCTGTTCCGACGTGATCCGGAGGAGCGAACCCGGGGCTTGTCCGACGATCCCTAGCCGACCGACTTGGCGAGCTCGTCGATGGCGAACGGCAGGGAGAGCAGGGTCGCCTGCGACATCGCCGCGCCGACCGCCGGTCCCTCACTGTCCAGCAGGTACGACACCTTGCCGGCCTTGGACACCTTCAGGTTGGTGAAGAGGTCGAACTTCTTCAGCGCGTCGGTGTCGACCTTGTCGTTGATGACGAAGACACGGTCGACGTCGACGAGGTCCATGCGCTCCGGGGAGAGCTGCGTGGAGAACCCGGACCCCGCGATCCTGTCGATCTCGGTCTGGCCCTTGAAGCCCATCCCGGCGAGGAGCTGACCCCGTACGTCGGTGGTGGTGAAGGGTGTGACCGAGTCCTTGTACCAGGAGAGCGCGACGGCGGTCTGGGTGGCGAACTCCGGGTGGGCCGTCTTGACCGCGGCGAGCTTGTCCTGGATGCCCTGGACCATCTGCTTACCCTCGTCGGCCTTGCCGAGCGCCTTGGCGATGTGGAGCGCGTTGTCCTGCCACGGAGCGCTGAACGGCTCCTTCTCGGCCTTCGTACGGCCGACCGTCGGGGCGATCTTGGAGAGCTTGTCGTAGGCGGCCTGGTCGATCTCGGAGTAGACCGCGACGATCAGGTCGGGCCGCAGGGCGGCGATCTTCTCGAAGTTGGGGCCGGCGTCGCCGTTGTTCAGGACCACCTCGGGACGCGCGTCGCCCCACTTGTCCTTGACCCAGGGCCACTGCGTGTTGATGTCGGGGCTCTGCCCCACCGGGTTCGGGTACTGGTCGACCATGCCGACCGGCTTAACGCCGAACGCGAGGATCGTCTGGTCGTCGGTGTAGCCGACGGACACGACACGCTTGGGCGCCTTGTCGACCTTCGTGGACCCGAAGGCGTGCTCGACGGTGACGGGGAACGCGCCGGTGGCGGCCGGGGCGTTGGCGCTGTCGTTCGCGCTCTTGTCCCCCGCGTCGGAACCACAGCCGGCGAGGAGGCCCACGCCGAGGGCCGCGACGGACACGCCCGCCGCCAGCCGCCGCCAGGCGTTCGTTCGTGTCGTTCGGTCGAGGAGCATCCGGAATCCCTTGCTGTCGTGCTGTCCGACACCCCGCATGACGGCAGGTGAGCCTTGGTTTGGGGTGATGAGGTGAGCCTAGCCTAAGTTGAAGCTCCGGCTTCCCGCCCGCCCCGTCCCCGGACATGGGTCCGGCCTATCGGCACGACGAGCGGCCGGTCACCCACCGGGTCGTCGATCACCTCGGCCCGCAGGCCGAACGCCTCGTGCAGCAGCTCCGGGGTCACCACGTCGCGCGGGTGACCCTGCGCCAGGACCGAACCCGCCTTCATCACGATCAGGTTGTCGCTGTACCGGGCGGCCAGGTTGAGGTCGTGCAGCACCATGACCACGGTGCACCCCGACTCGTGCAGGTCGTCCACCAGGTCGAGCACGTCGACCGCGTGCGCGAGGTCCAGGTAGGTGGTGGGCTCGTCGAGCAGCAGCAGATCGGTGCCCTGGGCCAGCGTCATGGAGATCCAGACCCGCTGCCGCTGACCCCCGGACAGCGCGTCGACGGGGCGGTCGGCCAGGTCGGACACCCCGGTCATGGCCAGCGCGCGCTCCACCACCGAGGCGTCGTCGGAGGACCACTGCCGCAGCCAGCTCTGGTGCGGGTGCCGGCCCCTGGCGACGAGGTCCGCCACGGTCAGGCCCTCCGGCGCGACGGGCGACTGCGGCAGCAGGCCGAGCTTCTTCGCCACGTCCCTGGTCCTGAGCCTGACGATGTCCTCACCGTCCAGCACCACCGACCCCCGGGTCGGCCTGAGCAGTCGTGACAGGGTCCGCAGCAGGGTGGACTTCCCGCACCCGTTGGGGCCGATGATCGTGGTCACCACCCCCGGCGGGATCGTGACGTCCAGGGCGTCGATGACGGTCCGGTCGCCGTACCCGACCGTGACACCCCTGGCCGCCAGCCGCGGGACGCCGTCAGACCCGGCGGCGGAACCGGTCCCGGACCTGATCCCGGATTTGGTCCCGGACCTGATCCCGGACTCGGTCCCGGGCTCGGTCCCGGTGTACTCAGCGACCATGGGGCCCCCTCTATTTAGGCTTGCCTAACCTTTCTATCACCTAGCGGCGGTTCGCCCGCACCAGGAGGTGGACGAGGAAGGGACCACCGATGGCGGCGGTGACCACGCCGACCGGCAGGGTGATCGGCAGTGCCGTCCGGGCGACCAGGTCCGAGCCGATCAGCAGCAGCGCTCCGACCGTGCCGGAGGCCACCACCGGCGGCGTCGGGCACCTCGTCAGACGCATCGCCACCTGCGGCGCCACCAGGGCGACGAACGGCACCGGCCCCGCCGCGCTCACCGCGAAGCCGGCCAGGAGCACCGCGCAGAGCAGCAGCACCGCCCGCACCAGCGCGTACCGCACCCCCAGGCCGGCCGCCACGTCGTCACCGAAGTGCAGCGGCTTGAACTGGAAGGCGACGCCGGTCACGACGGCCAGGACGGCCAGCGTGCCCCAGAGCGCCACCCACACCTCGCCCCAGGAACGGTTGTCCAGCGAGCCGACCAGCCACGCCTGGGCCCGGGCCACGTCCCTGATGTCGGCGGTGGCCAGCAGCCAGGTCGTGACCGCCTCCATCACGGCGCTCACCGAGATGCCGATGAGGATGAGCCGGAAACCGTCGACCCCCCGTCGCCACGCCAGGAAGTACACCAGCAGGCCGGTGCCGAGACCGCCCACCAGCGCCGCCCCGGAGAGGCCGACGGCGCCGGCGACCGCGACGGCCGACCCGCCCGACACCGTCACCAGGAACACCGTGACGGCGCTCGCCCCTCCGGTGATCCCCAGGATGTCCGGACTCGCCAGCGGGTTGCGGGCGATGGACTGCGTGAGCGCCCCGGACACCCCCAGCGCGAACCCCACGACGAGACCGGCCAGGGCCCGCGGCATGCGCAGGTCCATGATCACGAACTCGTCGACCCGCTCGCCGCCGCCGAAGAGCGTGGCCACCACCTGCGGCAGCCCGATGGGGAAGTCCCCCACCGCGATGGACAGGCAGAAACCCAGGAAGGTCGCCGCCGTCAGCAGCAGCGTGACCAGCACGATCCTGGGCCGCCACACGAAGGACAGGCCGCCGAACCGCACGCCCGGCACCGCCACCCGCTTCTCCAAGGTCACGTTCATGCGTTCTTGAACTTCCCTCGCCACACCAGACCCGCGAAGAACGGGGCGCCGAGGAGGGCGACGAGGACGCCGGCCTCCAGCTCGCCCGGCCGGACCACCACGCGCCCCACGATGTCGCAGACCAGCAGGACCACCGCGCCGAGCAGGCCCGCGTACGGCACCAGCCAGCGGTAGTCCGGCCCCGCCAGGTACCGGGCCACGTGCGCCACCATGAGCCCGAGAAACGTGACAGGACCGCACGCCGCCGTCGCCGCGCCCGCCATGAGCGTGATCGCGACGATGCCGACGGTCCGGATCAGCGCGATGTTCACCCCCAGGCCCCGCGCCACGTCGTCCCCCAGGTTGAGCAGGTTGACCGAGGGCAGGGTGACCAGGGCCAGCACCAGCCCGACCACGACGAAGGCGGTCACCGGCCAGATCACCCGGAACGGCACGCCGGCCACCGAGCCGGCGTTCCAGAACCGCAGGGCGTTCAGCGCCGCCTTGTCCGACAGGGCGATCGCCGTCGTCATCGCCGCGAGGAACACCGCGACCCCCTGGCCCGCCAGAGCCAGGGTCAGCGGATTGCCGGCGCCCCGCCCGATGCTCGACAGCCCGAACACGACGACACCCGCGAGCGCGGCCCCCAGGAAGGCGAACCACACGTACTGGAACGGGTCGGTGAACCCGAACAGGGAGATCGCCGCCACCACGGCGAACGAGGCACCGGTGTTCACCCCCAGCAGGCCGGTGTCCGCGATGGGGTTGCGGGTGAACCCCTGGATCAGTGCCCCGCCGACGCCCAGCGCGACACCCGCCACGATCGCGAGCACCGTCCGGGGCACCCGCACGGTCTGCACGATGAGCCTGATCTCCGTACTCCTCTGGTCGGGGTCCGGCCCCGCGAACAGCCCGTGCCACACCTCGGCGGGAGTCAACGCCCGCGCACCGACGGCGACCGAGAGCACCGCAACGGCGACGAGGACCGCTCCCACCACGCCCAGACCGAGGATTCGCCGCCGCCGGAGCCCTGCCACCTTGGAAAGTGCGGGGCGTTCCGCTGAAATCGTGCCCATGGCGAGGTAGGTTATCCCGGCACCGTCGCCGGGCCGCCCGGCGACCTCGTGCTCGCCGTCGGGCGGGCCGCCGGAGCGACGGCGTGTGCCAGGGGGCACGGACGTTCCTTTCTCTCACGTACTGCGTGCACGTCGGCCGACCCGCCGGCGGGTCGGCCGGGACGGCCGCCTGCCGGGTGTCCCGTCGAGGCCGGAGGCGCGAGGGAGTCCAGGCGCACCGACGACCGACGGCCGACGACCGACGGAACTTAGGTAACGCTCACCTTATCGAGTAGTGCTGTCGACCGAACAAGAGGGGGCGAAGCCCTCCTTCCCCGCTCAATTCCGCCCGGTGGGGGTACCGCCCGACCGGAACTGTTCTCCCCTCGTACGTCAGGCCGTTCACCACAGCGCGCGGTACGGCACGGGTGACGCTGCTAACGAGTTGGTGCGTGATAGCGAGTGGGGCCTTTGTGCTGCGGGTGGCATGATCGCGGCGTGCGGATCATGGTCAATCGGGCGGTTCTGGCGCATCGGCTGTTTACCGGTGTCTCCCGGCGGCATCTGGGCAGTCTGA